>NZ_AJWE01000094.1:0-22931 GCF_000281145.1 Rhizobium sp. CF142
CGCCAAGTGGCTCGCCGCCGATGTCGATATCCTCTTCATCGACGAGCCGACCGTCGGCATCGACATCAAGGCCAAGGCCTATATTCACGAACTGATCAACAGGCTTGCCGACAAGGGCATGGCGATCCTGCTGATCTCCAGCGACATGCCGGAAATGGTGGCGCTCGCCGACCGCATCCTCGTCATGCACGATTTCAGGATCGTCCACGAACATGAAAACGACCGCAAATATGAGACGGCAAGCCGCGCCATCATGTCGGCAATCCACGCGGCCGAACCCGCTCAAACCCGCACGGCACGCTAGGAGGAACCATGGCCCGCATTGAAAAGATCGAATTGCGCATGGTGGACCTGCCGCCCAAGGTGAAGCGCACCGATGCCATCCAGAGCTTCGTCAGCCAGGAAACGCCAATCGTCACCATCACCGATTCCGAGGGTGCCTCGGGTACCGGCTATTCCTACACGATCGGGACGGGCGGTTCCTCCGTCATGCGGCTTCTGTCGGACCATCTGGTCCCGCTCCTGATCGGCGAAGATGCTGATTGCATCGAGGCGATCTGGCACAAACTGGAATTTGCGACCCACGCCACGACGATCGGTGCGATCACCGCGCTGGCACTTGCCGCCGTCGATACAGCGCTCTGGGACCTCAGGGCAAGGAAGCAGGGCCTACCGCTCTGGAAACTTGCCGGCGGTGCCAAGGAAAGCTGCCCGCTCTATACGACCGAAGGCGGCTGGCTGCATATCGAGAAAGAGGCGCTTGTCGAAGACGCGCTGCAGGCGAAGGCGAAGGGTTTTAGCGGCTCGAAGGTCAAGATCGGCAAGCCGCATGGCGCTGAGGATTATGCCCGTCTGTCGGCCGTGCGCGCCGCCCTAGGCGATGGCTTCGAGATCATGACCGACTGCAACCAAGGCTTTACCGTCGATGAAGTGATCCGCCGGGCAGAACGGCTGAGGGAACTCGATCTCGCCTGGATCGAAGAACCACTGCCGGCCGACGATCTCGACGGCCATATCCGGCTGTCGCGCTCGACCCCGACGCCGATTGCCGTCGGCGAATCCCTCTATTCGATCCGGCATTTCCGCGAATATATGCAGAAGGGCGCCTGCTCGATCGTGCAGGTGGATGTTGCCCGCATCGGCGGCATCACACCCTGGCTGAAGGTTGCGCATGCGGCCGAAGCCTTCGATATCCCCGTCTGCCCGCATTTCCTGATGGAACTGCATGTCAGCCTGGTCTGCGCCATCCAGAATGGCAAATATGTCGAATACATTCCGCAGCTCGACGACCTGACCACCAAAGGCATGGAGATCCGCGATGGCCGCGCCATCGCCCCCTCCGAACCCGGCATCGGCATCGAATGGGACTGGGATGCTGTCAAGAAACGCAGCATCGCCGAATTCACGACAGAAATTACCCAAGGGCGGTAGCAATATGCAGCGCATGGGCATGGTGATCGGCCTGGAGCCGGACAAGGTCGCAGACTACAAGGCGCTACATGCCGCCGTCTGGCCGGAGATCCTGTCACTGATCTCGGCCTGCAACATCACCAACTATTCGATCTTCCTGAAAGAGCCGGAAAACCTGCTGTTTGGCTATTGGGAATATGTCGGTGACGATTTCGAAGCCGACATGGCGAAGATGGCCGCCGATCCGGCAAATCGCCAATGGTGGGCCGTCTGCATGCCCTGCCAGAAGCCGCTTGCTACGCGCAAGGACGGTGAGTGGTGGGCGATGATGCCGGAAGTGTTTCACTTTGATTGAACTGGCGTTGCTCAGGCGCGCGAAACAGAACGCTTCCGGGATCCATTGAATCGCGATTCTGATATCATTGCATTATATGCAATCAATGATATCAGGAGGCTTTTATGGCCAGCATGACCATCCGCAATATCGATGATGCGCTGAAACGGCGCCTGCGAATCCGAGCTACGAGCCATGGTCGGTCCATGGAAGACGAAGCGCGCGATATTCTTCGATCGGCACTGGCCACCGGCGAGACATCACGCAACCTTGTTCAATCCATCAGGGCACGCGTTGCACCGACCGGTGGCGTTGACCTCGATATTCCCGCACGTGAGCCTATTCGTGACATACCGGATTTCGAACAGTGATCATCCTCGATACGAATGTTCTTTGCGAGCTGCTGGTGTCATCGCCGAGCCCAGCGGTCATCGACTGGGTTGGCCGAGCAGGGCCCAGCTTCGGTATTCACGACGTCTATCACCGAGGCAGAAATCCTGTACGTCTTGCGATTACTACCCGAAGGTCGCCGCCATCGGGAGCTAGAGGCCGCAATATTACCGATCTTCAATGAGGATCTTGCAGGGCGTGTCCTCCCCTTCGATCGCGAAGCGGCTGACGTCTATGCCGCTATAGCGACCAGGCGGCGCGCTGCCGGTCGCCCAATCAGCTAATTTGATGCACAAATCGCAGCCATAGCCTTATCTCGCGGCGCGTCGCTTGCGACGCGCAACGAAGCCGATTTCGAGAATAGCGGCCTGGCGATCGTGAACCCATGGAAGGCAAGCTGATCTAAATAGGCGATCTCATCAGGGCCGGGGTTGGTCCGTTGCAAATTTTCCGACTATCCACGCCTGGGCCCGCCCCCTCCTTGCTGATCATTCTCGTCAGTGTGGCGGTGCTGCTCGACGTCCGGCAGGCAAGATAATTGCCAGGCCCCATCGCGAGTGCGACAGCTGTGCTTATTGAACCCATTCAATACGCTCTGTCGAAACCAAGCTCGAACCAATCCATCACATCCGGCGAGACAAGGTCTTCTTTCGATAGGCCATTCAGCATCCACTTGCCATAGCTATCGCCTTTGGATGGCCGTCCAATCTTCAAGCGCTCGGCAATCTGCAGGGCAATGATCGTTTGATCCCTCGAACTCAGGAGCAAAGGCAATCGGCCCGCGAGGCTCGTGCTGCTTCTCCTCTTTCCATCGAGCACTCCGGCCACGCAACCGGTGAAATAGCCAGCTCTCTTCGCCCTTGGAAACCAGGTGCTGCCGTCGTCATAGGCGGGTGCACTCAGCATCTCGCGGATGGATTTATCCAGTTTGCCCCAATGGAGCACGGCGTCAAGCTGATCAACCACCTCAGGCGTTCTGTCGCTTGCGAACATGACGCGCATATATTGGCAAAGCGCCGGCGCGCCCCTGCTTCTTTCGATCTCGGTACTCACGCCGTCGGGATCGGCCATGATCGCCGCACCGAGGTCATTGAGGATTTTTTTCCGTTTGTGCTCATTGAGAGCGGCGAGATCGCGCCTGTCCCGGATGAAGTCGCTCCAGACGGAGGCTGGCTGGCTCTGAGCCATTGTGGCGACCACCGATGACAGCAGCACAGCAGCCACAAGGACCGCGTGCCTGCAAGCGGATTTTATCATTCTGCGAAGCCCCAGGATCCCACCTTCGATCTTGTTCAGCCTGCATTATTATCCAGATTCGGAGGCCAGACGAAAGCTTGCCATCAGCTCCTGTCCACCTCTACCGTCGCCGTCAGGCCGGCGATCAGCCTGACATCATCAGGCACGGCGTCGATGCTGATGCGCACCGGCACGCGCTGGGCAAGGCGCACCCAGCTGAAGGTGGGGTTGATGTTTGCGAGCAGGCCGCTGCCGGCGGTGCGTTCGCGGTCCTCGATGCCGGTTGCAATGCTTTCGACATGGCCGTCAAGGCTTTTCGTCTGGCCCATCAGGTGGATGGATACCTTGTCGCCGGGGTGGATGCGCTGCAGCTTGGTTTCTTCGAAATAGCCTTCGACGCGCAGCGAATCCGTATCGATCAGCGCGATCTTGGCGGTTCCGGCGCTAACATAATCGCCCGGGCGCAGGCTGAGATTGGAGACCGTCCCGTTGACCGTCGCCTTGATCTCCGAACGGTCGAGATTGAGCGCAGCCAGATCGCGGTTGGCGGTTGCCTGGCGGAAGGCGGCTTCGGCCTGCTCTTCAGCCGTCTGCGCCTGTTCCTTCTGCTGCAGCGAGGCGGCTTCGCCGAGGCGCTCCTGGCGCTCGCGCTCACGGCGTGCCTGGTCGAGCGCGGCCTTGCTGCCTTCGAGTGCCGCTTCGGATTGAGCGAGCGCTATCGAGAAACGTGCGCGATCGACGCGGAAGAGGATATCGCCCTTCTTCACCGCCTGATTATCGATGACGAGCACCTCGCTGACGAGGCCAGAGACATCGGGCGCGATCCCGACGACATCGGCGCGCAGTCGAGCATCGCGCGTCCAGGGTTCGTCCATATAGTGGCCCCAAAGCCCGCGGCCAACAAAGACGGCGGCGACGACCACGGCAAGAGTGACGATGAGGCGACCAATGAATTTCAGGGAGTTCATGCGAAATACCAGCGTGTGAAGGAGGAAACGGCTCCAAGGACGAGCACGTAGAGGGCGAGGTCGAAGAGACCGCGGTGCCAGACGAGGGAATAGGCACCGAGCCGGGCCAGCATCCGTCTGATGACGATGATCAGCATCAGGCTCAGCACCATGAGAACGAGGAGGCGCGGGACATAGACGCCGTAAACATCAAATTCTGCGGGCATGACAATTACTCAGCGGCAAGCGGGAGGAGTTGCGGCGCAGCCTCGGCCGCGTGCCAGCTTGCTGGCGGGGCTGCGTCAGGGAAAAGGGCGCGTCTGAGGCCGACAAGGGCGTCGATGCTGTCGGCGCCGCGTCTGTTGTCTTCGAGCGCGATGATTTTGAGGCTGTCGTCGATCGACTGACGCAGGCCCTCCTGCGGATCGAGCGCCCGACCGGCCGCAATACGGTCATGATAGAAATCGGCGATGCCGGAGAGAACAGCACCGAGCGATGCGGCGCTCGCGCCACGCAGTCTCTTGCGTTCGCCCTGCAGCATCAGCACGTTGAAGCCGATGCGTACTTCGGCAAAGCCATCCACCTTCTTCAATTCGCGGTCCTCGACGACGGCAAGGCGCGGTACGAGCTGGCCGAGGCGATCGAGAATGCGGCCGGAAAGCCGATGGTGATCGGCGCGGCGTTCGCCCGCCGCCGTCTCGGCGAGATCGGTCCAGCCGGCGCGCACGAGCCGCCAGGCGGCGAGTTCGGCGCCGAAAGGACGGGCGATCAGCGTCCAGACCAGGGCAAAGCCGATGCCGGCGAGCGCCGCGATCGCTTCATTGGTGAAGGTGGTGAAATCGGACGTGTAACGATCCTGCAGCGCGATGAAGGAGGCGCTGTTTACGGTCAGCAGCATGGCCAGCATGTTGAACTGCGGCTTGGGGATCATCAGCCCCAAGAGCAGGAAGGGCGGAGCGAAGACCAGAACCAGGAGCTCGTAGCTGTTGACCATCGGCAGGATGCCGAAAATATAGACGAAGGAGATGATGAGACTGATGCCACACCAGATGAACATCGAGGTGATGAAGGGTGCAGGCCGATCAAGCGCTGCAAAGAAGGAGCAGGCAACGGCTGCCATGGTGACGAAACCGGCGCCGTTCTGCCAGCCGCTATAGATCCAGAACAGGCAGGCGACGAGAATGCCGGCAACGACCGCACCCGCCTGGAAGGCCAGCAGTGCATAATCGAAATGCCTGATACGGCCGACGATCTGGCGATGGCGAAAGGCCGGCCGCCAGGGGCCGGAATGTCTGCCGCTGACGATTTCGTTGCACAGCGTCAGGCAATCCTGCCAGAGATCGACGATCTCCTTCAGCCGCGCCAGCGCACTTGAAAGCAGCAGATCGCTCCAACGCTGATCCGGGTCGGCCTCGCGGAGGCTTTCGATCCGCTGCGCCAGCTTTTCAGCCGTGTCGTCGGCCTGAGATTTTGTGCCGAGGCTCAGCCAGTCGGCGACCTCGTTCAGCAGGCAGATCAAATCTTTTGGCAGCACCTCGCGCTCGGTCTTCAGCGCATGAAGACGATCGGCGAGCGATGAGAAGAGCGGCAGCAGCATCAGGAGACGGCCGCGCAGTTCGCGCGAATGGCGCACGATATCGCGGCTGCCCGCGTCGTAACCAAGCTGGCTGATGATGAGGTCGAGGCCGGTGACGTCGGCGGCAAGCTTCTGCCGTTTCAAGGGCGTTGCCGGGGTCGCACCCTCGCCGCGCAGAATATCATTTGCCCAGCTGCCGGCATCGTCGAGCCAGGTGGAAATGCGCTGGCCGAGCACGCTACGCACACTGGTCGGGAAGACGACGGCACTGACGAGGCTGGCGCAGACGATGCCGATAATGATCTCTTCCGAGCGGGCAAGGGCTGTGTCGAAGATGGTGTCGGGCGAACCGACGGACGGTAGCGCGATAAGCGGCAGGGAATAGCCGGCCAGCATGAAGACGTAGCTGCGCGAGGAGCGGTCCAGCATCGAGATGAACAGCAAAGTGCCAGTCCAGAGCGCAATGACGATGCTCAAAAGTTCCGGCGCATTGACGAAGAGCGGCACGAAAAAAACGGCAGCACTGGCGCCGAGAAGTGTGCCGAGCGCGCGATAGAGGCCCTTCGAACTTGTCGCCCCCGCGAGCGGATTGGCGACGACATAGACGGCCGCCATCGCCCAGTAAGGCCGCGGCAGGTCCAGGGACAAGGCAATGAAAAGGGCAAGCATGGAGGCGAGGAAGGCCTTGGCCGAGAAGAGCCAGTCCCGCCAGGAGGGAAGGATCACGATGTTTCCTCAAACTGCTGTGCAACCGCCGCAACCTGCGACGGGCTGATCTCTTCGAAGGCCTTGAGAACACGGACCGCCGCTTCGAGATCGGCTTTACTGACATTCGCGAGGATCCTGCCGCGCAGGTCATCGAGAACGGCTTCCATCCGGGTTGCGAGGCTCTGGCCCTCCTCCGTCAGCCAGAGACCCTTTGCCCGCCTGTCGATCGGATCATCCTTGCGCACCACGAGGCCGAGCGCTTCCAGCTGGTCGAGCAACCTGACCAGAGAGGGCCCTTCGATGCCGACGTGATTGGCCAGCACGACCTGGCGCACACCACCGCCCAAACGGCCGATCCAGAGCAATGGTGCTGCGCAGGCTTCCGAGATGCCGTGGGAAGTCAGCGCAAGATCCACCGCCCGGCGCCAGTTGCGGCCGGTCGACAAAAGGTTCGCGGTGAAAACGCGTTGAAGGGACGTAAATGATTGCATGCCATTCTAGTAGCATTAAAATAGTTAGGATTCAAACGGTATTCTAAAAAGAACAGAAAATTGCTCCCGACGGATGTCCCAAGACAGCTGGCTGGCGTCGGGATGGAGATGGGCAGGAATTGCCTTACCTGGAGGAAGATTGTAGGGCAGCGACGCTCGCCCTCAGCCGGGGTGCGGCGAAATCCAGAAAGTGGCGCATTTTGAGCGGCATCTGGCCACGGGCGAGATGGACCAAGTGGATGGGAGCGGCCTCCGGTTCAAAGTCCTCGAGCACGAGTTTCAGCGCGCCGGCCGCGACCGCCCCTGCGACCTGATAATAAAGCAGCCTGGTGATGCCGGCGCCGCGGATGGCGGCCTCGGCCGCCGCCTCGGTCGTGGTGACGGAAAGCCGCGGGCTGATCGGCACCTCAATGGCCTTTGCTGCTCCGGGCTTCTGGAACTGCCAGCCGACAGCTGGCGTCAGGATCTCGACGCTGATGCAGGGCAGGCCTAGAAGATCGGCTGGCTCCTTCGGCACACCGCGGCCGGCAAAGAAGGCCGGACTGCCGCAGACGACCCTGCGAACCGTACCGACGCGCGTGGCGACCATAGCGCTATCGGGCAAATTGCCGATGCGCACGGCCATATCGACATGCTCGTCGACGAGATCGATATTGCGGTCCGCCAGCATCAGCCGCACGTTGATCGCCGGAAAGGCGGCCAGAAAGTCCGTCACGACAGGCAGCACGTGAAGACGGCCGAACTGCACCGGAGCTGTGATCACCAACTCGCCCTTCGGCATGGCGAATTCGCCGGATGCCTGACGTTCGGCCTCCTCCACCTGCTCGAGGATGCGCCTGGCGGCATCGACATAGGTCGTGCCTGCATCGGTCAAGGCGATCTTGCGCGTCGTGCGGGTAAGCAGCTTGGTTCCGAGCAGCGTCTCCAGATCGGTGATCTTGCGGCTCAGCGTCGGCAGGGGAATTTTCAGCGAACGGCTGGCGGCCGACAGGTTTCCCCTGTCCACCACCTCCAGCAACATCGACATGGCTTCGAACCGGTCCAAACTACTATTCCACTTTCCGGTAAAATCACTTTCATTCTAAGCATATTCTCTTGGTGAATGAAAATCGACACATTTGGATCAACAAGCCAATCACGGTTTGCCAGCAGCGAAGGAGATCTCCATGTCCCGCATTTTCATTCCCGCCAAGGACGATGTGCCAGAAGCAACAAAGCCAACGCTCGACGCCATCCAGAAGGCGCTGGGCTCGGTTCCGAATATCTTCCGCCTCGTCGCCAACAGCCCGGCCGCGCTGACCGCCTTCACCAGCTTCCAGAACGCCCTTTCCAGGACACTCGATGTCAAGACGCGTGAACGAATTGCGCTGGCCGTCGCTGAAGTGAACGGCTGCGACTACTGCCTGTCGGCCCATACCTATCTCGGCCTCAATCTTGCAAAGATCAGCCCGGAAGAAATCGCCCTCAACAGGAAGGGTGCCTCTGCCGATACCAAGGCGAATGCTGCCGTGAGCTTTGCGGCAAAGATTGCCGAAGCCCGCGGCCATGTCGCCGACGCCGATATCACTGCCGTCCGCGCTGCCGGCTTTTCGGATGCGCAGATCGTCGAGATCGTCGCTCTGGTAGCCGAAAACACTTTCACCAATTATCTGAACGAAGTCGCCAAGACCGATATCGACTTCCCGGTCGTGTCCGCTGCCAATGCCGCCTAACGGATGACGAGCGGGTTAAAGCCCCGCTCCCTCCCAACCTTGAGGAGATGTATCATGTCCTACGGATTTCTCGACATAGCCTCGACGCCCAGCGTACGCGCCGCCCAGGCCGAAATGGGTGTTCAGGATTTCTGGACCAACCTGCCGACCGACCGCAGCTTCGACCGCTTCACGGAAAACGAGAGCGCCTTCATTGCGTCGCGCGACAGCTTCTACATGGCCACCGTTTCCGAAACCGACTGGCCCTATGTCCAGCATCGGGGCGGTCCGGAGGGTTTTCTGAAGGTGGTCGATGACCGTACGCTTGCCTTTGCGGATTATCGCGGCAATCGCCAGTACATCAGCACCGGCAATATTGCCGCCAATGACAAGGTCTGCCTGTTTCTGATGGACTATCCCCGCCGCACGAGGCTGAAGATTTATGCGCATGCCGAAAAGCTCTCGCTCGACGTCGACCCGAAGCTGACGGAACTGCTCGCTACGCCTTCCTATCGTGCAAAGCCGGAACGCCTCTTCCGCCTGCGCCTCGAAGCCTTCGACTGGAATTGCCCGCAGCATATCACACCGCGTTATACCGAGGCGGAAATCGCTGTCGCCGTCCAGCCGCTTCGCCAGCGCCTCGCGGAACTGGAAGCAGAGAATGCGGCCTTGCGGGCGCAAGCAGGCTAAAACGACAGTACCGGCTACCGACGATACAAGGAGCTGATCAACGCGCCTCGTAATGATCGCCGCCCATGGCATTCTCGCCTGTTTCGGCGGACCCGCAGGGCCGTCAGTCGGAAACCGTTACATCGATCCAGCGTCCGGTCCCTTGGCTGCCATAGATATCGACATCAATCCAGACATTGCCGTGAACAATCATTGCCGCAGCTTCCCGGGTCATGGTCCCGTTGCGGAGCATGGCTTCGAGCGCTTGACGATTGGCCGGATCGGCAAAGAAGGAGTCCGACTGGTCATCATGGTCGCGAATACCGTATTGATGAAAATTCGCGCGATCCTGGCGGATGATCTGCCAAGGTTGCGTGAGCCGCGTTCCTTTCGAATTGAAGAGATCGGCCTCACCGATATAGGCGCGGTAGTGCTCGATAGGGCGGTTCGTATGCGTGGCCGTCACGTTCGACTGAGCAAAAGCAGGCGCGCCGACAAACAGGACACTGACAACGATCGAAATGAGTTTTTTCATGGTGCTCCTCACCGGGCATGAATATTGAGGTTTGACGATCTTTGCCAGGGCCAACCGTTTGGTCAATTCCCGGGTTCGACCTCGTGCCGGTGATGGACTGTCGGTTGTGCGGTGGAAATCCCGGCAAGGCAGGTCGTCGCAAGAGGAACGGGCGGTTCCCGTCATCGGCACATGCCTCAGAAATCCCGCCAACCTTGTTACTCCCGCGTGTCGGCTGCCCGGGCCTAGGCTCTCCTCGATGATCATCAGGAAACCCCTCCTGATGGCATGGTCAATTATAGGAGCATGTCTTGAACATCGAAAACAAAACGGTCCTGATCACCGGCGCCAATCGCGGCATCGGCCGGGCTCTCTTGGACGAAGCGCTGCGGCGCGGTGCAAAGCGCGTTTATGCGGGATCGCGCAGCGACCAGCGTCATGATGATGAACGCGTCACCTTCGTCAAACTCGATATTACCGACGAGTGGGATGTCCAGAAGGCGGCTGCCACTGTCGAGAACCTCGATATCCTCATCAACAATGCCGGCATCTTCATGCCCGACGATCTCGGTGATACAGACATCATCAATCGCCATCTGGCGGTCAATTTTTTCGGGCCGCTGAGGGTGACCCAGGCTTTTGTGCCGGCGTTGACGCGGTCGAAAGGCGCCATCATCAACAACCTCTCCCTGTCGGCACTCGTGCCGGTCGCTTCCACGCCTGCTTATTCGATTTCGAAGGCGGCGGCACATAATCTCATGCAGGCCCTCCGAGCGCTCTTGTCAGCGCGCGGTGTCGCGGTGCACAGCTGCTTCACGGGGCCGGTTGATACCGACATGACACGCGACTTTGAGGTACCGAAGTCGCCGCCCGCCCTGGTGGCAGCGGGAATACTCGACGGTTTCGAAAGAGGCGAGGAGGATATCTTTCCCGACCCCTATTCCGAACGCATTGCCGATGGCTGGCGCGCCGGCGTCATCAAGGCTCTTGAGCAGGAATTTGCGGCTTACGTTCCGCCGGCAGCTGAGATAGCTCAGGACTGCTGTCATCACTGACAGTCTGTTTGCGCGCGAATGGCATTACCGCGCCGTTCGCCGCAAGCGGCTGGCTCTACTTCATATAAAGCGAACGCGAACGCTCCAGATGCTTGAGCACCGCCGCCTCGGCGCCATCAGCGTCGTTGGCGGCAAGCTGCTCCAGGATCTCTTCATGTTCGGCGAGCGTATATTTTTCCTTGCCGGTCCAGATCAGCATTTCCGTATGATATTCCTTCAGCCATGCCAGCATGGCCTCGCTGACGGCCACATAGATCGGATTGCCGGAGATCTGGGCGATGCGGGTATGGAACCGCATGTCGGCGGAAATGAATTCTTCGGCGTGGCCGAGCGAGGCGCGCTGATGGTCGATGATCTCGCGAAGTGCCGCGACATCGGCCTGCTTGGCGCGCTGGGCGGCCTCGCGCGCCATGCCGCGCTCGAAGAAGATACGGGCGCTCTTCAGGTGCTCCAGCGAATCCGCCGATTGCGACAGCATGATCTTCGCCGTCAGGTCGACCTGCCGGAAGATCGACTGTGCAGTCAGTTTCAGGACCTTCGCCCGCTCGCCGTGCGAGATGCTGACGAGGCCCTTATTGGCGAGAGATTGCATCGCCTCGCGGATGGCCGGACGGCCGACGCCGAAGCGTTCCATCAGAACGCGCTCGGAGGGCATCTCGTCGCCCGGTTGCAACTCTCCTGATGTGATCAGCCGTTCCAGCCGGTCAAAAACCTCATCAGACAGTTTTCGACGGACAATTGGCTCGATGGCTGAGGTCATGGCGTCTCGCTGGCTCAAATCTTCTCTCCCCTTAGCATTTTCACCGACCGACGACAAAGCGCGCCAAGCGAAATTCACACCTGTTGGAAATTTCCGTTGCAGAAAATGGAATACTCATTATACCAGATTACAAGTTGACGCCATGGCTTCTTGACGTGGCGAGAGGAGCAACCGGCAATTTCATGATGATAACCCTCACCTACCGCATTGAGACGCCTGGCAGCGTCGAAGCGATGGCGAACAAGATCGCTTCCGATCAATCGACCGGCACCTTTGTTCCGGTTCCGGGCGAGACAGAGGAATTGAAGTCGCGGGTCGCCGCCCGGGTGCTCGCCATCCGTCCGCTCGAAGATGCAAGCCATCCGTCCTGGCCAGAGGCGCCCGAGGGCGTACGGCTGCAGCGCGCCGATGTCGATATCGCATTTCCGCTCGATGCGATCGGCACGGATCTTTCGGCCCTGATGACGATCGCGATCGGCGGGGCCTTTTCCATCAAGGGCATGACCGGCCTGCGCGTCGTCGACATGAAGCTTCCGGAGGCCTTCAAGCAAGCCCATCCCGGCCCGCAATTCGGCATTCCCGGCAGCCGGCGCCTGACCGGCGTTGAGGGCCGGCCGATCATCGGCACGATCGTCAAGCCGGCGCTCGGTCTGCGGCCACATGAAACGGCGGAGCTTGTCGGCGAACTGATCGAATCCGGCGTCGACTTCATCAAGGACGACGAGAAGCTGATGAGTCCCGCCTATTCGCCGCTGAAAGAGCGCGTGGCAGCGATCATGCCCCGCATTCTCGATCACGAGCAGAGGACCGGCAAGAAGGTCATGTATGCCTTCGGCATCTCGCATGCCGATCCAGACGAGATGATGCGCAACCACGATCTCGTGCTTGCGGCTGGCGGCAACTGCGCCGTCGTCAACATCAATTCGATCGGCTTTGGCGGCATGAGCTTCCTGCGCAAGCGCTCCGGCCTTGTGCTGCATGCGCATCGCAACGGCTGGGACGTGCTGACGCGCCATCCCGGCATCGGCCTCGACTTCAAGGTCTATCAACAGCTCTGGCGGATGCTCGGCGTCGACCAGTTCCAGATCAACGGCATCCGTGTGAAATACTGGGAGCCGGACGAAAGCTTCGTTGCTTCCTTCAAGGCGATCAGCACGCCGCTCTTTACCCCCTCCGACTGCCCGCTTCCCGTCGCCGGCTCCGGCCAATGGGGCGGCCAGGCACCCGAAACCTATCAGCGCACCGGCCGCACCACCGATCTTCTCTATCTCTGCGGCGGCGGCATCGTCAGCCATCCGCAGGGACCGGCAGCCGGCGTACGCGCCGTGCAGCAGGCCTGGCAGGCAGCAGTCGCCGACATTCCGCTCGACGACTACGCCAAAGATCATCCCGAACTTGCTGCATCGATTGCCAAGTTCAGCGACGGCAAGGCGGCGTGAGGATGCGCGACCTGCTCGTCAGTTATTACGGCGACGATTTCACCGGCTCCACCGATGTGATGGAAGCGCTCGCCAGCAACGGCATCCCGACGGTGCTCTTCCTCGGCATTCCCGAGCAGGCACTGATTGACCGCTTCCGAGATTGCCGGGCTGTCGGCATTGCCGGAACGAGCCGCAGCGAGAGCCCGGCCTGGATGCAGGAACATCTTGCCCCGGCCTTCCAATGGCTGAAAGGCTTGCAGGCGAATATCTGCCACTACAAGGTCTGTTCGACATTCGATTCCGCGCCCGAGGTCGGCAATATCGGCAAGGCGATCGAGATCGGCAAAGAGATCTTCGAGCAGGAGCTGGTGCCCGTCATCGTCGGCGCGCCGCAGCTCAAGCGCTATACGGCCTTCGGCAATCTCTTTGCCGCCTATCAGGGGCGCGTTTTCCGCATCGACCGCCACCCGGTCATGAGCCGTCATCCCGTCACGCCCATGCAGGAGGCGGATCTTGCCGTTCATCTCGGCAAACAGACCGACCTTGCCGTTTCGCTCGCCGACCTGACGCTGCTTGCATCATCTGATGCGGACGCGAGAACCGATCAGCTGATCGCCGAGGCGTCAGGCATCCTGCTGCTCGATGTCGATTCCGCCGAGAGTCAGGCTTCCGCCGGTCGGCAGCTCCAGCGCATCACGGCTGCCAAGGGCAGTTTCGTCGCTGGCTCCTCCGGCATCGAATATGCACTCATCAATGCGTGGCGCGAAAAGGGCCTGATCGGCCAGAGCGTCGAGTTTCAGTCGCCGGGTAAGGTGGATCGGCTCGCCGTCGTCTCCGGCAGCGTCTCGCCGACGACGGAACGGCAGATTCGCACGGCAATTGCCGACGGCTTTCATGATATTCCACTCGATCCTCTGGCACTGGTCGGCACCAATGCCGGGGCGGCACTGGACGTCGCGGTCGCCGCAGGCCTTGCCGCGCTGAAAGTCGGCCGCAGCGTCATCCTGCACACCGCCCTTGGACCCTCGGCCGATCGCGGCGCCGATATCGACCAGCTACCCGGCGCCCGTCATCGGCTGGGTCGCGCGCTCGGAACCATCCTGCGCCGCCTTGTCCAAACCGAAGGGCTTTCGCGCGCCGTTATTGCCGGCGGCGACACGTCGAGCCATGCGCTGAAGGAATTGCGCGTCGATGCACTGACGACCCTCCTGCCGCTGCCGCAGACCCCCGGTTCGCCGCTCTGCACCGCCCATGGCGGCTACGCGTCGACGGACGGGCTGCAGATTGCGCTGAAGGGCGGGCAAGTCGGCGCCGACGGCTATTTCGCGCAGATCCGGGACGGAAGGAAGGCATGATGCAATCGGGTGACTTCGTCCGCGAACGATAATGGAATGGTGATTGACTCATCATACCAGTTACGATACCAATCCCGCATATGAAGGTGAGGAAACATGACTGCAATTGCCCTCTTTGGCGCCGGCGGAAAAATGGGATACCGGCTGGCCAAGAATCTCAAAGGTTCCCGTTTTGATGTTCGTCATGTCGAGGTCAGCGACGCCGGCAAGGCGCGCCTGAAGAACGATCTCGGCATCGATTGTACGCCGGCCGATGCCGCGCTCGATGGCGCTGATGTCGTGATCCTCGCCGTACCGGATACCGCGATCGGCAAGGTTGCAGCTGGTATCGTCGACAAGCTGAAGCCCGGCACGATGGTCGTCGCCCTCGACGCCGCCGCCCCCTTTGCCGGCCATCTGCCTGAGCGCGCGGACCTAACCTATTTCGTGACCCACCCCTGCCATCCGCCGATCTTCAACGACGAGACGGAGATGCAGGCCAAGAAGGACCATTTTGGTGGCCTCTTTGCCAAGCAGCACATCGTCTCCGCCCTGATGCAGGGTCCGGAAAGCGCTTACGGCCTCGGCGAAGAGATCGCAAAGGTTATCTGGGCGCCGGTCATGCGCTCGCACCGCGTCACGGTCGACCAGATGGCGATGCTGGAGCCCGGCCTTTCGGAAACCGTCTGCGCCTCGCTGCTCGTGATCATGCGCCAGGCGATGGACGAATGCGTCGCCCGCGGTGTTCCAGCGGAAGCCGCCCGCGACTTCCTGCTCGGCCACATGAACGTGCTCGGCGCCGTCATCTTCAAGGAAGTCGACGGTGTGTTTTCGGATGCCTGCAACAAGGCGATCGAGTTCGGCATTCCGGCCCTCATGCGCGACGACTGGAAGAAGGTCTTCGAACCTCAGGAGATCGCCGACAGCATCCGGCGCATCACCTGATACTGCCGCGGCAGGGCTCGAGCCTTGCCGCCTTTGCCGGCCCGGGGGGACTTTGAAGACGGGCCGGTTTTCGATCTCGCATGGATTGAACCGAACCGGGGTTGGTTCGGCCATGCGTCAAACCTGGGAGGAGAAACCATGAAACTTACACGTAGACTGACCCTTGCAGCCTTCGCCGGCGCCCTGTCGCTCGGTGTTGCGATGCCGGCCTTTTCGGCGGACCTGATCGCCATCATCACGCCGGCCCACGACAACCCCTTCTTCAAGGCGGAAGCGGTCGGCGCCGAAGCCAAGGCCAAGGAGCTTGGCTATGAGGCGCTCGTCATGACGCATGACGACGATGCCAACAAGCAGTCGGAAATGATCGATACCGCCATCGGCCGCGGCGCCAAGGCGATCATCCTCGACAATGCCGGCGCCGACGCTTCGGTTGCCGCCGTCAAGAAGGCCAAGGATGCCGGCATCCCCTCCTTCCTCATCGACCGCGAAATCAATGCGACCGGTGTTGCCGTCGCCCAAATCGTTTCCAACAACTATCAGGGCGCCCAGCTCGGCGCGCAGGAATTCGTTAAGCTGATGGGCGAGAAAGGCAATTATGTCGAGCTCGTCGGCAAGGAGTCGGATACCAATGCCGGCATCCGCTCGCAGGGCTATCATGACGTCATCGACGACTATCCGGACCTGAAGTCTGTCGCCAAGCAGTCGGCCAACTGGAGCCAGACGGAAGCCTACGCCAAGATGGAAACCATCCTGCAGGCAAACCCTGATATCAAGGGCGTCATCTCCGGCAACGATACGATGGCCATGGGCGCAATCGCCGCTCTTCAGGCTGCCGGCCGCAAGGACGTGATCGTCGTCGGCTTCGACGGCTCCAACGATGTGCGCGACTCCATCAAATCAGGCGGCATCAAGGCAACCGTGCTGCAGCCGGCCTATGCGCAGGCGCAGATGGCTGTCGAGCAGGCTGATGCCTATATCAAGAACAAGACGGCACCGAAGGAAGAAAAGCAGCTCATGGACTGCGTCCTCATCAATGCCGACAATGCGGGCAAGCTCGAGACCTTTGCCATCGCAAAGTAAAGCGGACGACTGCTGCAGGGAGCGCGGGAGACCGCGCTCCCTGCAGCCTATTCTCTTTCATTTCGAGGTTTATCGCATGTTGAGGATCAGGGGCGCCCTGATCGCCGCGCTCGTCGCGGCGGCTTTGCCCGGCTGCAAGATCATCAAGACACCGACTGCGGAAGAAAAAGCCGCAGCGGCGGCAAAGAGCGCTTTCGATCCGAATGCCAAGGTCGATGCCATTTGGCAGCCGCAAGTCGTGCCCTATTATGAAAAGCGCGCCGGCGCGCTGAAGGATGTCGCAGCACTTGCCGCTTCGAGCCCCGACCGGGCCGGCGAGAAATACGGCAATCCGCACAAACAGGCGAGCTCGCCCTGGACCTATGCCGTCAAGTTCAGCGGCAAGGTCGTCGCCGCCGATACCGCCTCGCGGGCAGCAACGCTCGATGTCGATGCCGACGGCGACGGCAAAGCCGACGCAAAAGTCCAGATCGGGCCTGCCATCCGCGGCACGGCGCTGCGCGACACGCTGGATTTCGTCAATTTCAACGAGTTCAAGAACCAGATCGAATGGGCACAGTTCGGCAAGTCCTTCAATGAGCAGGCCAATAGCGCCTTCCTGTCGGCGATCCCGCGCGACGGGCTGGTCGGCAAGACGGTGACAGTAACAGGCGCTTTTCCGCTGCCTTCGGGCAGCGATCTGCCGCTCGTGACCCCTTCGACGCTGACGGTGGCACCATGACGATCGCCGAGGCTCCAAAGGACGAGATCATCCTGCGCCTCGACGACGTGTCGAAGGTCTATTCCGGCATCGTCGCCGTCAAGCGTGCCAATCTCGGATTGCGCCGCGGCGCCGTCAACGTGCTGGTCGGCGAAAACGGTGCCGGCAAATCGACGCTGATGAAGATCATCGCCGGCGTCGAACGGCCGACGCTCGGGAACATCATTCTGGACGGTGAAACCGTTTCCTTCGCCAGCCCCGCCGATGCGCAGGCGCATGGCATCGGCATGATCTTCCAGGAGCTCAATCTTTTCGCCAACATGTCGGTTGCCGAAAACATCTTTGCGACGCGCGAACTGACCCGCGGCGTGCTCGGCATCGACCATAAGGAACAGGTCCGCAAGGCCAACGAATTCCTTGGGCGTCTCGATGCCGGCATCGATGCCGAGACCATGGTCGAGGACCTTCCGATCGGCCAGCAGCAGCTTGTCGAGATCGCCAAGGCAATGTCGCTGGATGCCCGCATCCTCATCATGGACGAGCCGACATCGGCGCTGTCGGCAGCCGAAGTCGAGATCCTCTTCAAGGTGATCGGCGAGTTGAAGGCGCAAGGGGTCGCGATCGTCTATATCTCGCATCGCCTCGAAGAGCTCATGCGGATCGGCGATTACATCACCGTCCTGCGCGATGGGCAGATTACCGGCCATGCCATGGTCAGGGATATCGACACCCGCTGGATCGTGCGTTCGATGATCGGCTCGGATGCCAAGGATTTTGCGAAATCCGAGGATCATGCGCTCGGCAAGGAAATGTTCCGCGCCGAAAATATCAGCCTGCCGCGGCCGACCGGCGGGCTTGCAGTCGATAATGTCTCACTGTCGGTCAGGGCAGGCGAGATCCTCGGGATTTACGGGCTGATGGGCGCCGGGCGCAGCGAATTCTTCGAATGCGTCATCGGCCGCCATGCGCACTCGACCGGCAAGATCTTCATCGACGGCAAGGAGGTACGAGCGCGCGATACGACGCGGCGCATCCGCCGGGGCCTCGCGCTCATTCCCGAGGACCGGCAGCGCGAAGGGCTGGTGCAGGTGCTCTCGATCGCATCGAACCTGACGCTTGCGAGCCTCGGCCGCTTCACACGCCTCTTCCATATCAATGCCAAGGCCGAGAAGAACGCCATCACGGAAGCGATCCGCGATCTCTCGATCAAAGCGCCGAACCCGGACTTCGAGGTGACCTCGATGTCCGGCGGCAACCAACAGAAGGTTGTCATCGGTAAGGCGCTGATGACCAATCCGAAGGTTCTGCTGATGGACGAGCCGAGCCGCGGCATCGATGTCGGCGCCAAGGCGGATGTTTTCCGCACCATGCGCCGGCTTGCCGCCAATGGCCTCGCCATCCTGTTTTCAACATCCGACCTCGAAGAGGTCATGGCGCTTTCCGATCGCATCGCGGTGCTCAGCAACGGCCATCTCATCGCCGTCTTCGACCGCGCGCAAGCAACGGAAGAGGCCATTATCGCGGCCTCCGCCAAGGGGCACGAACATCAAGGGAAACTTGCGTCATGACGGCGGCTACCGCATCCACTTCCGCGCCGAAGGGCGCGAACGGCTCCTTCCTCCTGACGCTGATGAAGCTTCGAACCTTCATCGCGCTCTTTGCCGTCATCATCTTCTTCTCGATCTTCGCGCCGAACTTCACCTCGACGGCGAACATGATCCTGATGTCGAAACATGTGGCGCTGAATGCCTTCCTGGCGATGGGCATGACCTTCGTCATCATCACTGGCGGTATCGATCTCTCGGTCGGCTCGATCGTCGGCCTGTGCGGCATGGTCGCCGGCGGGTTGATCCTATATGGCATCGAACTGCCGATCGGCTATACGGTCTATTTCAACCTCGTCGAGATCGTGCTGATCACGCTGGCAATCGGCCTCTTTATCGGCCTGATCAACGGCCTGTTGATCACCAAGCTCAATGTCGCGCCCTTCATCGCCACACTCGGCACGCTCTATGTTGCCCGCGGCCTGGCGCTGCTCTCCTCCGACGGCCAGACCTTTCCGAACCTTGTCGGCCGGCCGGAATATGCAACGACCGGCTTCGATTTCTTCGGTGCGGGCCGCGTTCTTGGCCTGCCGGTATCGATCTGGATCCTGATCGTGCTGGCGCTGGTAGCCGCTTACGTCGCGCGCTCGACGCCGATCGGGCGCCACATCTTCGCCGTCGGCGGCAATGAGCGCGCCGCCCGCATGTCGGGCATCCGCGTGGATCTGGTCAAGATCTTCGTCTACATGTTCTCCGGCCTGTGCGCCGCGATCGTCGGCATCGTCATCTCCTCGGAGCTGATGGCCGCGCATCCGGCAACGGGCGAAAGCTTCGAACTCAACGCGATTGCCGCAGCCGTACTCGGCGGCACTTCGATGTCTGGCGGGCGCGGCACGATCGGGGGAACGATCATCGGTGCCTTCGTCATCGGCATTCTCTCCGACGGACTGGTGATGATGGGGGTTTCCTCCTTCTGGCAGATGGTCATCAAGGGTCTGGTGATCATTATCGCCGTCGTCGTCGACCAGGCGCAGCGTCGGCTGCAGCAGCGCGTGACCCTCATGCAGATGGCAAAGGCAGGTTGAAATGGCTGACGTGAAAGGTGCTTTGATCGGCTGCGGCTTCTTTGCGATCAATCAGATGCATGCATGGAAGGATGTTGACGGTGCCGCGATCGTGGCAATCTGCGACCGCGATCCTGAGCGGCTGAAGATCGTCGGCGACCAGTTCGGCATTAACAGGCGCTATACGGATGCGGCGGCCATGTTTGCCGATGGCGGCTTCGATTTCGTCGATATCGCCACCACGGTCCAGAGCCACCGGGCGCTGGTGGAAATGGCAGCCAGCCACACGATCCCGGCCATCTGCCAAAAACCCTTCGCCAAGACGCTTGCCGATGCCAAGGCGATGGTCGAAGCCTGCCGGAAGGCTGGCATTCCGCTGATGGTGCACGAGAATTTCCGCTGGCAGACGCCGATCCAGGCCGTGCGCCGGCTCTTGGACAGCAAGGCGATCGGCATACCCTTCTGGGGCCGTTTCTCCTTCCGCTCCGGCTATGACGTATTTTCCGGCCAGCCCTATCTCGCAAAAGGCGAGCGCTTCATCATCGAGGATCTCGGCATCCACACACTGGATATTGCCCGCTTCATCCTCGGCGACGTGAAAGCGCTGACAGCGCGCACAAAACGCGTCAACCCAAAGATCAAGGGCGAGGATGTCGCGACGATCCTGCTCGACCACGAAAGCGGCGCCACCTCCGTCGTCGACGTCAGCTACGCGACGAAGCTTGGCACCGAGCCGTTTCCGGAAACGCTGATCGAGCTCGACGGCACCGATGGCACGATCCGCCTTTCGGCTGGCTATCGGCTCGAAGTGACCAATGCGGCAGGTACCGTCGTTTCCGACGCTTCGCCGCAGCTTCTCTCCTGGGCCTCCCGGCCCTGGCACAATATTCAGGAAAGCGTCTATGCGATCCAGGAGCACTGGGTCGACAGGTTGAAAAATGGCGGCCAGCCGGCAACGTCAGGCGCCGACAATCTCAAGACCTTTGCCCTTGTCGAAGCGGCCTATGACAGTGCCGCGTCCGGCAAGACGATCGACGTGGAGGCGATGCTCAGATGACCACGGACGCCTTCGCCCTCTACGGCACGCATGAGGCCGAAGAGCATCCAGTCCGCCTGACCGCCGGGCGCCTCTCAGCCGATCTCGCCAACGGCAATCTGCGCACGATCCGCTATGACGGTATCGAAGTGCTGCGCGCCGTCTCCTATCTGGTACGCGACCGCGACTGGGGGACCTATAGCCCCCGGATTGAGGATCTCTGGGTCGAGCAGGGCAACGGCGCCTTTTCCGTCCGCTATGTCGCCCATTGCAAAGGACCCGAGGATAGCAGGCTTGCCATTTCGGTGCATATTGCGGCAACGGAGCGTGAACTGATCTTCGAAGCCAGCGCGCTTACGCCGACCGGTTTCGAGACCAATCGCTGCGGTTTTTGCATCCTGCACCCGATCGTCGGCATTGCCGGAAGCCCGGCCAAGGTCGAGCATGTCGATGGCAGCGTCAACGAGACGCGCTTTCCCGACCGGATCGACCCCTGGCAGCCCTTCAAGGATATGCGGGCGATCACCCATCAGGTGCTGCCGGGCGTTTCAGCCGAATGCCGTATGGAAGGCGATACATTCGAGATGGAAGACCAGCGCAACTGGTCGGACGCCTCCTACAAGACCTACGTGCGTCCGCTGGCGCTTCCCTGGCCCTACCAGATCGCCGCCAACGAACCGGTGCGGCAAAGGATCGTCCTTTCCATCCGCGAGGCCAGAAGCGGACAAACGACCGCCGCCTGCTCCACTGCTGGCGCGATCCGGCTCGAACCGGGTGAGCACAGCGGCACCATGCCGGCCATTGGCCTGATCGTCGCGCCTGATGAAGCCAAGGCCGTGCTTGCGGCCCGTGATCTGCTTTCCGGGATTGCCCCGCAGGAATTGCTTTTCCATTTCGATCCCAAAGCCGGGCATGGCACCGATGCATTGCAGGATTTTGCCGCGATTGCCGCGCTTCACCGCGGACGGTCGACGCTGGAGATCGCCCTGCCCTGCGAGCAGTCGCCAGCATCCGAAACTGCCGAAATTGCCAAGCAAATGCAGGCTGCGGGTTTCCGCCCCAATGCCATCATGATCTCCCCTTCCGTCGACCGGCAGTCGACGCCTCCGGGCAGCAAGTGGCCCGAATGCCCACCGCTTGAAGAGGTCTATACCGCAGCGCACGAGACCTTTGCCGGCATTCGCATCGGCGGCGGCATGCTGAGCTACTTCACCGAGCTCAACCGAAAGCGCGTGCCGGCCGATCGCCTCGGTTTTATCAGCCACTGCACCAACCCGATTGTCCATGCCGCCGATGATCTGAGCGTCATGCAGACACTGGAAGCGCTGCCCTTCATCACGGGCTCGGTACGCGCCATCTATGGCGACAAGCCCTACCGGATCGGTCCATCGACCATTCCCATGCGGCAGAACCCCTATGGCAGCCGCACGATGGACAATCCCGCCTGCGGCCGCATTCCGATGGCAAACCGCGATCCACGCCACAATGGCCGCTTCGCGGAAGCCTTCGCGCTCGGCTACGCCATCCGCGTGCTGGATGCCGATCTCGAATGCCTGACGCTCGCAGCGCTGACCGGCCCCTTCGGCCTGGTTGCCGGTAAGGCAGAGCCAACGGAAGAAGGCGGCAACCGGCCGCTTTTTACCATCGTGAAGCTGCTGTCCAGCCTTGCCGGGTCAGCCTGGATTGGCTGCACGTCTTCGCATCCGTCGAAGGTTCTGGCCTTCCTGTCGGGGTCGACGCTGCATATCGTCAATCTGACGGCCCAAGAGCAAAGCATCGATATCAGTGCCTTCGGCTCGGGCTCGCAAGGCAAGAGTATGGCACTTGCGCCTTTTGGTACGGCGTCGATCAAACTCGCCGTTTAAGGCTTTCAGGCACATCGCGCAGACCGGTGGGCATCAGCGTCTGTGCCGTTGAGGATATACCGTTTAAAAATCCAGGCCGCACACATTCTGTGGTTGCTTTGATATTTCTACTCTCTTAAAACGTTTATATGCGAAATATCGGGCGAGCCGTTACGATGGAT
>NZ_AJWE01000095.1:0-91959 GCF_000281145.1 Rhizobium sp. CF142
CGGCTCGGAGCGACACCTGCCGCTGATCATCCGCCTCTGCCGCCGCGTGTGCGAGTTGGAGCCGGGCAACGCACGGGCCTGGGCGCTTCTCGGGGAAACGCTCAATCGCCAGAGGCGCAGCGCCGGCGGCGCGGAGACGGGCGAGTTCGAAATCGACCGTGCCCTCGAACTCGATCCCGAGCTCGCCACCGCCCATGCCGGAAAAGCGCTGCTCTATCTCTACAGGGGGCAGTTCGAGGAGGCGGAACGCCAGTGTGCCATCGCCCTGCGGCTCGACCCTGACGACTACGCCGCCAATGTCGCCGCCGGGCGCACTTTCATCATGCAGCACCGGTACGACGATGCCATAGGCCATTTCGAGCGGGCCGCCGCACTTGCGCCCGGAGACTATAATGCCGCCGCCATGGTCATCCAGTGCTACCAGGGCAAGGGCGACGAGAAGGCAGCACTCGACGCCTGCCGCCGCGCGCTGGTGCGCATCGAGCGCATCGTCGCCGCCGAGCCCGACCATAGCGGCGCGATCGGGCATGGGGCCGGCATTCTTGCGCTGCTCGGCGATCGCGAGCGGGCCCGCGAATGGGCATCGCGCGCCAGCCTGCTGGAGCCTGACAATATGCAGCTCCAGTCAAACCTCGTCTGCGCCTGGGCGATCAGCGGCGATGCGCAAGCCGCACTCGATGTGCTCGAGCGCATGGCACCGAAGATGAGCCCGGAACTGCTGGTATGGATGGAAAACGACAACGACCTGGACAGCCTGCGGCCGCTGCCGCGGTTTTCTCAGATCATGCTTGCGGCGAGGGGCCATCTTCGGGATCAGGTTTCGCCGACTGCGACATGACCCGGGCACGATGACAATTGCCGCAGGTCAGTTTTCAGGGCATCGCAACCAATAGCGTTTGAATGCACCAGGCCCACCGTCGTAGCCGGCAGCCTGACCCCATGGAGCTTTCGGGCTTTCAATGAACGTGTCGTCGTCGATCGAGGTAAGTGTCACCGGCGATACGAAGGATAATGCCGTTTGGCGGTAGCGCTGAACGGCGGCCTGTTGGCGGCGTTTGGCCACCATGTCGTCTTTCGCAGCGGGTGGAACGCGAAAGCCTTCGGGATCCTGTTTCACCGCGTCCAGCGGATCATGCAGGGCCACCCGCAACAGTTCACCGTCACCGGCAAGCCGCAATTCGAATTCATCCTCTGATGCCGGCGCCGGGCGATCCTGCTCGGAAGACGTGTCGGCGACATGCGCGGTCAGGATCGGCAGAGGCTGATGGTCCGGCCGCATCTCGACGCGGCGGATATGGCACAGGTCAGCGAGTGTTTTGTTTCGCACGTCGGGTCGGGCGGGTTCATCAACCAATGTCCAGCTGCCCTGCATCTTGCTGACGAAGGGAACGGACCCATCCGGGGAATATGACAAAGATGCAGCCCGTTGCGCTATTGTTTCTGCGATCGTGCTCACGGTCTGCATATTTTGCTCGGTCCTTGCCGCATCCTCGGGCTCACCCGGGCATCGCACGAGAAAAGTCGGTGTGGTGGAGGTGGCGGGATTGATAAAGCCGACCACATCATCGTTTACCGGAAAGGCCTCGCCCTGTTGAACGCTGTTTTTTATGACCAGGTTGCGCCGCGTGCCGGCTACTTCAGTGGCTTCGGGCTTGTCATAGCCCATCACATGCATCTCATCCTGAACATTGGAGATCCAATAGAGGGCCGCACCGACGGACAGGCGCAATTCAAATCGCCTGGCGCTGCCCTCCCGGCCCATCAGACCGTCAAAGATCGGATAGCGTGGATCGGGTTGCTTGAGATTGATGCGATTGAAGGCGCACCACGTCTTCAGTTTGTTTGCGGGCAGGCCGTGATCCGGCGGCAACATCGCCCAGTCGCCAGGCAAGGTCTTGATGAGCGTTTTCGGGCTTAGATCCGCACCGAAATCGAACATCTTCACCAGCGCCTCGGTCGCCGCTTGCACCCGTTCGCCGACGGTTCCGGCATTATCAGTGATTGGCGCAACGGCTTCATCTTGCGCCCGAAGCGACGATGATCCGACCGCGAAGAAAACGAGTCCGGCCAGCACGCCAAGGGTCATATAATCCGGCTTCGAACCCGGAGATCTGCAATCGGTTTTTGGCCGCATGTGTCAATCCATCATTGTACTGATGGCGGGTGTTAGCAGCCTGGCATTAACAATTCGCCAGTTGGCTCGTTAAAGTTGTGCATGGTCGAAATAGTCACATCCATGGGCGGAGCGATGCGGCGACAACCGCGGCGACGGATCGAATGAAGGCCTTCCCCACAGGTGGGAGGGGCCTTTTCTTGAACTCGGAGCTCACGCCCCTCGCGCCAACCCATGCTCCACCAGCCGGTCGATGACCTCGGCGTAAGCAACGCCGCTCGCGGCCATGGCCTTGGAATACATGCTGATATTGGTGAAGCCCGGAATGGTGTTCACCTCGTTGACGACGAAGCGCATGTCTTCCATCAGGAAGAAATCGACGCGGGCCATGCCGTCGCAGCCCAGCGCCCGGAAGGCGCGGGCGGCCATGTCGCGGATTTTGGTTTCGACATCGGCGGGAAGCTCGGCGGGCACTTTCAGGGCAGCGCCATTCTCGTCGAGATATTTGGCGGTGTAGCTGTAGAAGCCGTGGCTTTCGGCGGGCGCGATCTCGCCGGGGCGGGAGACGAAGAGGCCGCCTTTGACATCTTCCAGCACGCTGCATTCGATCTCTCGGCCCG
Organism: Rhizobium sp. CF142; assembly: GCF_000281145.1. Lineage (NCBI taxonomy): Bacteria > Pseudomonadati > Pseudomonadota > Alphaproteobacteria > Hyphomicrobiales > Rhizobiaceae > Rhizobium > Rhizobium sp. CF142. The sequence goes on from NZ_AJWE01000095.1 coordinate 2,734, forward strand.
CAATGAATTCCTCGGCGATGAGCTTGCGGTCATGGCTGAAGGCTTCTGTCAGGGCGGGGGCGAATTCCTGGCTGCCCGAGACCTTGCGCACGCCGACCGAGGAGCCCTGCCGGGCCGGCTTGATGAAGAGCGGCAGGCCGAGCGTGGCTTCCAGCGTTTCCAGTGTGGGCGGCGCTTCCTGATCGAGCGTCACCGAGCGGGCAACGGGCAGGCCGGTGGCTTTCAGGAGCTGCTTGGCGATATCCTTGTCGAGCGCCGTTGCCGAGCCCAGAATGCCGCAGCCGGCAAGCGGCACGCGCGCCACCTGGCAAAGGCCCTGGACCGCGCCGTCCTCTCCATGCAGGCCGTGCAGCACCGGGAAGACGATATCGATCCTGCCGGCCTCGGCGGCCTTTCCATCGGGCGCGATCGCGAGCAACCGTCCACGCCCGCCGGGCACGAGGCAAAGCTCGGTGCCGGAGGAGGGCTTGTCGAGTTCGCCATCGGCAAAGCGGCTTTGCAGCCAGCGCCCGTCCTTGCTCACATAGACGGGCAGGGCGTCATAGCGTTCCGGATCGAGGGCGCGCATGACATTGGTCGCCGACATGATGGAAACATCGTGCTCGCTGGAACGGCCGCCGAAAAGCACGGCAATGCGCAGCCTGGATGGGGAGGGGCTCATCAAAATCTCCTTGGTCAATGCAATTCCAGCAAAACTGTGCAGCGGTTTTGCGTTCGGAATTGCGCGGAAAGAACGCTTCAGAAGCCGACGGCGATGCCTCTGTTGGCGAAGAAGCGGTCGAAGGTAGGAAGCGGCAGGATGACATCGGCCTGGCTGGCGCGGTCATGGCCGGAGGGATTGTGGAAGCGCACGCTCTCCTCATCGGCCGCCGTCACCAGCACCAGATGGCCGCCCTTGCCAGGCGGTTCGCGCTCCGGCCAGCGGATGGCGCTGCTGACCGAGGCGATGAAGAAGCTGTGTCCCGAGAGGATCTCGGGAATGGTTTCCGCTTGCACCTGCGTCCTCACATCGGCCGCAAGCCCGAAGCGCTCGCGCACGAAGGTGACGAAGGGCGCATAGATCAGCCCCTTGATCGAGGCGTCCGCCTCGTTGACCACATAGCCGCCATAGCTGGTGCAGGCCCTTGCGAGCGACAGGATCGGATGCGCCTCGCCGCGAGCGGCCAGGATCATCTTCAGGCAGGCCATGCCGCAGACATTCACCGCCCAGCGCGCATATTCCTCGATCGTCTCGGCGCCGGAATTCCTCCACCTGATATCGCGATGCAGGGCAGCCGCACCCTCGGCCAGCACCGGCAGGGTCATCTCTGATGTTTCCCACTGGCTGAAATAGGGCACGTCGAGGCTCGGTCGGTTCATGTCGTCTCCGTCAGGCACTGCGATTGCGAATCCGCTTGAAAGTGGCTCAATCTAAATGCAATCTTGTGCAGTTTTGAAGATCCACTTTGCTTGTCGCGGGTGGGCCACTTGAACCAGCCATTGGGGAACTTTCATGGCACTGACGAGAAGACGCGAAGGGCCATCGGCTTCCTTCCGGCCCACGATCGATCCGTCGTCATCAGCGCCTTTGCCGCGCCAGCTCTATCTGTCGCTGCGCAACGCCGTCACTGAGCGGCGGCTGACGGGCGGGCAACGGCTGCCCTCGACGCGGCTCGCCTCGGCGGAATGGGCGATCTCGCGCGGTGTGATTGCCGAGGCCTATGAGATCCTGATTTCTGAGGGTTTTGCGGTCGCCCGCCACGGCTCCGGCACCTATATTGCCTCGTCCATCCCTGAGGGCGCGGCACGCATCGATCCATCAGGCGCAGGCAGCGCGCAGGCGATCCGCCGCGGCGTCTCGGCCGCCGCGACAGCTATCCTCACACGCGGACCGAGCCTCGAGCCGCAGAAGGCGCTGCCATTCGTCACCGGCCGCATCGCCCATGACGAGCGCACGGCGCGGCTTTTGAACCGCATTGCTGTCAGGCACATGAACTATGCCTTTGAGGGTTATGGTGATATCCAGGGCGAATATGCGCTGAGAGCGGCGATCAGCGCCCATCTCGCCGTCTCGCGCGGCGTGCGCTGCAGCCCCGACCAGATCTTCATCACCGCTGGAACGCAGCAGGCCCTCGACCTTGCCTTCCGCGTACTGATGACACCAGGCGATACGGCCGTCGTCGAAGACCCGTGCTATCCGCCGGCCCGGCAATGCCTGGCGCTGAATGGCATCGAGGTCGTCGGCCTGCCGGTCGATCGTGATGGCATCGACATCAGCAGGCTACTCGACGGCACGCTCCCGCCGCCCGCTGCCTTCTACGTCACGCCCTCCAACCAGTATCCGGTCGGCTCCGTCCTCTCGCTCTCCCGCCGTCTCGGGCTTCTCGCCTATGCCGAAGAGAACGACTGCTGGATCATCGAGGACGATTACGACAGCGAATTCCGCTACCAGGGCCACCCGATCGCCTCGCTGCACGGCCTCGATAAGGCAGGCCGCGTTCTCTACACCGGCACCTTCAGCAAGGCGCTGCTGCCGAGCCTGCGCATCGGCTATCTCGTGGTCCCCGCCGACCTCGTGCCCGCCTTCCGCGCCGTGCGCCCCGCCGTCGACCGCTGCCCGCCGAGCTTCCAGCAGCGGGTGATCGCCGATTTTCTGGAGGAGGGCTATTTTCCGGCGCATCTGCGGCGATTGCGGGAAAGGCTCAGGGCCTCGCGCGACATGCTGGCCGGGTTTCTGCGGGAGCGGCTGGCGGAGCATGTGGCGGTGCTGTTGCCGGATCAGGGGATCAACCTCACGGTCAGGAGCGCGGGCAGTTGGGACGATGATACCGCCGTCTCCGCTGCGGCGCTGAGGAAGGGTGTCGTGGTGATGCCGTTGTCGCGGATGAATGTGGTCTCGACGGATCGCTCGCGCCTGCTGTTTGGGTTTTCCGGACTTTCGGAGGCGGAGGCGGATATGGGGACTTGGGTGCTTGCGGAGGTTTTTGAGGGTGGGAGTACGTTTTGCCGAGACCGCTAGCTGCTCCTGTGAATCGAGCAGCGTTTCACCCACTCGTCCGGGAGCACGTTAACGGCAACATCAGGCTCCAGTTCGTAAAATGCCATCAGACGATAGCTCCATGCATATGGTGTGCAGTTTTTCAATGCCGCAGCGTGCAGGTAAAACTGAAATTCGACCGGGGCCTCTTTAAGGGAACGGAAGAATGAATTCTCGAAAGCTACGTCGGCATTGAATTCGACAATTTTCTGGTGTCTCACGCGGTCTGCGTATTTTCCCACCGAGAATACCGACAGAGACACGCCAACGATGGCAGAGATCAGAATTTTGTAGGGTAACTTGAAAGGCGGCCAGGACGCGGCCAGGAAGCACATCGCCGCTATGAAGAAACAACCGGCTACGATGGTTTTCCAGTAGGGGAGGTTCAGGCCATCATACCTTACCGTCATGAACCCCAATGGCGCGAGGATGTCGTCAAACAGAATGAGAGCAAAGAAGAAATAAGCAATAAAAGATAGAGCGACGTGTATATCGAATTTCATTACGCGCTCGTCATCCTTGTCAGTGCTCAGTTTCGCTCTTCCCGGCCAACCCGGCGCATGCTCAGTTTTTCGCTGCTGCGCCAACGAGTTCCGGGGTGACAGCGAATTCGAACTTGCCGGAGATCGAGCCATAGGGCTCGCAGTCGGTAATCGCATCGCCGATTGCAGGGGCTGCGTTTTTCTCCCATTCGGATGGCATTGTGCGGAAATTGATGGATACGAAGTCGGCAGATCCATTCTTGAGGATTACGACGGCCTGCATGTCATAAGCGCTCGGGGCATTTGCCGGAAGCTTCAGACATTTCAGCATCTGACTGGAAATGATGTTTCCGTTTTCGGCGGAGGCGGAGAGTGTGCCGGTAGCATTGACGGTCAATGCAACAGAAGCAACAAGTACGGTGTAAAGAAGCGTATGAACCGGTGAATGCATCAATCTACCTCTTTAAATAGCTGTTCAAAAAAGAAACGCCTTAGATGTATCGGATCGTGATCGTTATTACACGCTGAAAGTGATGCCCGGCCCAGTCGCAAAGTGCAGCCGCAAGGGGGGCTTATTGGTGCGCATGTCGCGGTTCAGAAATTGCCAGTTCCCGGTCGCTTGCGCCGTCACCACCATGATGCGGCCAGGCGAACGCCCAGCCCTCACCACTTCACGCGCAAGCCGGCGGTGCCGCTGAGGGCGTAGCTGTCGCCGAAGTCTTTCAGCGAGGATTTCGCGGCGATCTCGCCATAGAGCTGATAGCGCTCGTCGTTCCAGATGTAGGAGCCGCCAAGCGTCAGGCCTGCCCAGACGGGATCGTTCCTGGTTTCGAAACCGGTGCCGGAAACATCGACCGCCACGCCGTCAAGGAATTCGCCATAGAGATTGGCGATGCCGTAGATCTTCGCCCGTGCCGTCTGCCCATCGGCCCGCTGAAAGCTCTCTTCGCGGTCGAGCGCCACGCCGAGCCGGCCGACGAGGCTGTCGCCGTCATCGAGCGACACGCGTGCGCCGAACCGGTCGTTGAACGTGTCAAAGTCGACAGAGGAATAGACGAGTTGCGCCTGCGGCGTGATCGACCATGGCCCTGAGGCTGCAAGCCGCCTGCCGGTCTCCAGGCTCAGCGCATAGCCGAAGCCGTTGTTGCCGCTCTCCATGGCGCCGTCGACGAGATCGGATTTGAGGTCGCTGTCATACCAGGTGGCCTGGCTCTGGGCATCGACATAGAAGCCGTTGTCGCCATACCAGGTGATTGTCGCGCCAAGCCCGAAACCTGTCGTGTCGATAGTGCCATTGCCGTAGAGGGAGTCGATATCGCCTGATATCGTGCCGTAATGGACGGTGAGGCCGCCGATCAGCCGGCCGCCCCGGTCTTGGTAGAGCTCGCCATCGAGACCGCCCTCCAGCTTGAACATGTCGTAGTCGTAGCTGTCGACGGTGGTACTGCTGTCGGGCTCGATGCCGGCATGCGTTCCCTCGGTGCGCAGCCAGACATTGTCAGGGCCTTTGGCCGACGCCGCCGTGCCATCCCCAGGCCAATAGCGGTCGCCGAGTCGCTGCTGCAACGTCGACAGTCCGTTCAGGCCGAGAAGCAGTTGCGGATAGGCTTCGTAGAGGGGAACGCCCGGCTGGTAGAGAGGCGTTGCGGGCAGGGCAGGGTCCGTGGTCAGGGCCGAGCGCAGATACCAGTCGCCGTCGGCCGGGGTCGAGACACCGTTCTGGTAGAGCCGATAGGCGTATGCGCCGCCGACAACGGCCTGATCGCCGTGAAAAACATAGTCGCCGAGCAGCGAAAATGTCCCGGCTGAGGTGCCGCCGACATCGACGATCTTGATGCCCTCGACGGTCTGTGCACCGCCGCCGCCGAGATTGGTGACCTTGACGCTGGTTGTGCCCGAGGTGTTGCCGGTGACGACAAGGCGGTCGGTCGGCGAGGCATCGCCGGCGAGCACGCTTTCGATCGCGAGCGTGCCGCCATTGCCGGTATAGTTTCCGGTGATCGTCAGCGTGCCGATGGAATTGCCGGGGGCGACGGTGCCGGAACTCGTGACGTCGCCAATGATCGTGCCGCTGCCGCCGAGCGTGCCGAAATTGGTGATATCGCCGATGACGCTGGCAGGCGCGCTATGGTCGCCGACGAGCAGCGTGCCGTCATAGATGGTCCAGTCGGTCGCCGCCGTGCCGATGCCCGTCAGCAGCCAGGTGCTGGTGCCGGTTTTTTCGAACGTGTCGAAGTTCCGGTATTGCGCGGCCGCGCCAATCGCGGACACGTCGAATGTGTCGCTGCCCGTGCCGCCAAGCCGCAGCGTATCTGACAACGTGGTATTGCCGACGACATTGCCGATGATGTTGGAGCCTGCGTGAAGCTCCAGGATCATGTTGGAGGCCGGATTGGACGTGACGATGGCATCCGCCATGCCCGCACCGGCACGAATGGTGCCGCTGTTGATGATCGTGCCGTCTACCATCTGAACGGTCACGCCATAGGCATTGCTGCCACCTTCGATCGTGCCGTTGTTGATGAGAAATCCGTTGTTGCGCATATGCACGCCTTCGCCGCTGAAAACAGCGCCGTTGACACCATTGCCGCCACGGATGGTGCCATTATTTGTCAAAGTGTTGAGAGCCCCGGCAACGCCACCCAGAAAGACACCTGCTGCGCCATTGCCGGTTGCGCTGCTTCCGCCCTGGATGAGGCCATTGTTGGTGGTGTTGGTTCCACGCTGGCTTTGAAATCCATATCCGCCGCTTCCGGCGCCGGAATTCGAGCCGCCGGTGACGGTGCCGTTGTTGATAAACGTAGTGGCGCTCAAATTTGCGCCGGTGCTCGTCGTGGACGTCCCATCGGGGCCGCCTACGATTAAGCCGTTATTGATCAGAACTGACGGCGTGGTGCTTAAAATGACAATGCCGCGTTGACCGGTACCGCCCAGGAGTGAACCTTCGAGGGTTAGTGTTTGGCCGCCGGTATTGCTGAACTGGAGATTGCCGGTATTGAAGCCCTGCGTGTCGATAGTGATCGGCTTGGCAGGGGTCGGAAGGAGTGCGCCGCTGAGCGGGAACGTAGATGTCAGTTTGATGATTGCGCTGCTATCGCCATCTGTGTTCGCCGCTGTAATGGCGTCGCGCAGTTCCGTCTCGTTGCTGGCGAAGTAGGTCGCTGCCGAAGCGGGCTCATAGACCGCGCCTGCCATCGTCAGCGCCACAAAGCTCACGCTCGCAAACAGTTTTGCTTTCCTGAAAATAGCCGTGCCGATAACACCGTAGCTCATACCCGCCCCTATAAATCGATAAATACAATGCTGCTTTTGAAATGTGTGTTCGCCATGCGTCGGAATCAGGCGACTACAGGGAAAAGTTGCTTTTCTGCATTTCCGTATCGTACCTGCTAAATTTGACAAATAACAATTTCTGGCGGGTTGGAAATGAGAGTTTGCTGGTCGTAATTTATAGATGATTCGTGAAATGAATCAAAATCAATAGGTTAAGCTCTTATGCATTGCCGCCGGCAATCACCTGATGGCATGGACGGTAACAAGAGCAGCTCGCTCAGGAAGGCCCAAAAGAGCAACCTAAGCGAGAATAAATCAGTCACGAATTGTGTTTACCACTCATCCGCATACCCTCCTGATATCTAGGGGTGGCTGTTGGCGGCTCCATGCGTGCGTGGTGTCGCGATATGGCTGATATGACAGGCGAATGCTTCACCGATCCAAACCTTCACACGCGACGCCGCGGTTGCGCTGGGCTCACCCGGCCGTTTCGCGCTTCGGGAGCACGAGGTCTGCGACCGTATAGGTGTGGAATTCGCTGCTGGAGACCGTGTCCAGCCGCTTGAATTTTTCGGCGAATGCGGGATCGGAGAAGAACTCGCCGACATTGCCCGCTTCCTGGATCGCCTCGATGTTGACGACCGTCAGGCCATCGCTGCTCTTCGCCAGGCTGCTCCAGAGAAAACCTTCCTTCCGCTCGGCGACGTAATGCACCACGTCCTGGATGATCTCGAAGGCTTCCTCCTGCTTTCCGGGATGGGCATGAATGACGTTGACGATAAAGGTGGTGGGAGCGGGGGCATCCGCAAAGGCGGCGATCGTTTTGGTGGTCATGAAGATCTCCATTTGAGGCGCACGGACGAAATGGCCGCGGCAGGGTCTGGATATCGGACGAGAAATATCGGAGAAATGGGCCGCTATTCTCAACAGATCGGACATTTTTTCCGCAATGGACAGGCTCGGCACGACAGGCATTTTCATTCAGGTCGCGGAGGCCGGCAGTTTCGTGGCCGCCGGGCATCGCCTGGGAATCTCGGGCTCGGCGGTCGGCAAGGCGATCGCGCGGCTGGAGGAAGAGCTCGGCGTGCGCCTGTTCAACCGCTCGACCCGCAGCATGGCCCTGACGGAGGAGGGCAGCTTCTTCCTCGAAACATGCAGACGCATTCAGGCCGAATATGAGGAGGTACAGGCGAGGCTTTCGAGATCGCATTCTGTGCCGCGGGGCCAGCTGCGTGTCAGCCTGCCGCTCGCCGGCATGCTTCTCATGCCGACCATATCGTCCTTCATGGCAGCCTATCCGGAGATCAATCTCGATCTCGATTTCACCGACCGTCTTGTCGATGTCATCGAGGAGGGGTTCGACGCGGTCATCCGGACCGGGGATGTCAGGGATACGAGACTGATGAGCCGGAAGCTCGGCACATTCCGGCACGTGATCGTGGCCTCGCCCGAATATCTCGCGACCTATAGTCGTCCTGATGTGCCTGAGGATCTGCTCGATCACCGGTGCCTGCACCATCGCTTCGCCAATTCCGGCAGGCTGGAACCCTGGCCGCTGGTGCGCGACGGTATTGCGGTCAAGCTCGATCTGCCGGTGACCACGGTGGCGAGCACGCTGGAGCCGCTGATCTACCTTGCCGAACGCTCATTCGGCATCACCTGCCTTCCGCCCTTCGCCGTGGCGTCGGAGATAGCCGAAGGCAAGCTCGTCCGGCTGCTGGACGATCATCTTTACGATACGGGAACCTTCAGGGTTCTCTGGCCGAGCAGCCGGTATCTGTCACCCAAGGTCAGGGCCTTCGTCGACTATATGGCCGCCAACCTGTTCAGCGCATGAGGTGTTCATGGGCGCTTTGATCCATTCGGCAGGCTGCTATGCAGCTCTTGCAGGAGCAGTTGCCGCCGAACCTCAGGACTGTCTGCCCATGCTCTGCGACATGCGACGGCTATGTACGGATTGCGCATGCCAGATGGCCGCTCCAACCCAAAAGATCGAGAACAACGCCAATGGCAGCAATGACCGGAGAGATAACCAGGCCGCCGTGTCCAGGAACGGCGCTGTCGTGCCGATGATTATCACGCTGACGAACGAGCACAGGGATAATCCGAGATAGGTCTGTCGCCATTGCGACGATGACAGCAACGATCGGCGCTCGAACAAGAGGTTTTGAACGAGGCTGGATTGCGCAGCCAAGGCTGCAAATATGATGGCAGCCGGCAGGAGCGATAGCGACAGCCGAAACTTGACGGAAAATTCAGTTTGTACAAACAGGGAATATGCCGATGCGTATATTCCGTAGGTGATGCCGGCATTCAGCGCCAGAACAACAATCGAGCGCCAGAAGATATTCCAGAAAACACGAACAAGAACGATCGGCATTCTTTCATTCCTTTTGTCGTAAATTTCCGGCTGAAACGAGACCTGTTTTCCTGACTCTGCAACTTCGCAGAATAGGGAACTTGGCGGTGACCGCAATGACGCTCCCGTCACTCGACTGCCGAAGAAGGCGGCTTTTGCTTGCTGCGCAGGAAGAGCGCACTTACTTTCCCTCGGGCAGACGAAGGAGCCCGCAATGACCCGAGGCAAGCCGAGCATAGAGGCCGAGCAATATGCCGTACCCGGCAAGCCGGGAGCGGACGGCAAGCTGGCACTTCATTCCTTTCGTTACGAGGTCTTTGATCTGCCTGCACTGGTGGGGCACACCGAACAATGTCACGATGCGGGAGAAATCATGACGGTTGCCGTTAGCGCTGCGAGAGACGGGGACTGAGGGCAGGGCAGATACCTGCGTTCACGAACCCACTTCGCTCCCCAGGATACCGCGGCTTGACGAACGCCTCAAATCTGAGGTACGTACATCATGACGTGGGACGCGATCCGTCCGACAGGGGGCTGCGGGAGGAAAATGGAATGAAGGCGTTCAGTGTCGATCCAAAATTTGTCGTGAGGGATGAACAGGCTCTTCGAGAACTGTTTCAACCGACGCATGCTCTGGCAGCTCAGAAGTGTATGGGCGCGCTCGACAGGCACGCACAGGAGTTTATCAGGCGATCGCCATTCCTGTGCATCGGCACCCAGAACCAGGATGGCAAGGCCGATGTCAGCCCTCGCGGCGACCCGGTCGGCTTCGTGAAAATCCTCGATCCGCACACATTGGCGATCCCGGACAGGCCGGGCAACAATCGCCTCGATACGCTGGCCAATATTCTCACCAATCCCAGCGTTGGACTGCTCTTCATCATTCCGGGATTTGACGACACGCTTCGCGTGAATGGCGAGGCCAGGCTGGTGACCGATCCTGATATCCTCGCGGATATGGGTGTCGGCGAACGCGTGCCCAAGCTCGCGATACTGGTCAAGGTGGGTGAGGTCTTCCTGCATTGCGCCAAGGCATTCAGGCGCTCTCATCTGTGGAACCCGGAGCACTTTCAGGATCGCAGCGAGATGCCCTCGCTTTCAAAGATCATGCTGGATCAGACGACGGGCGCTCCGACCGATGATATCGAAATGCGCAGGATAGATGACGAACTCGAAGACGCCTACAGGAAGTCGCTCTATTGACGGCTCCTGACTGGACGGGTGGTATCGGCTGAACCGCGGCTGCGATCTGGCAGGTCTATTCGAGTTGGTTGGAATTTGGATGTTGGACGGACGCCCAATCCTGGTCATGCCGGACCTTGAGAAGCTCTCGGGGTATGAAGCGGCGCTGGCGAAGGGCTGGTCGCCCGACCCGCGGCGCATTGGAGATACTGGCTTCATCGAAGCCGAACTCCAGAACCTTCGTAATGATCCCGCGGCATATCTCGACAAGCTGATGGGGAGACATGCTTCGGCCGAACGGCAGATCAGCGATACGGCCATGGCGCTCACCAATCACACGTTCTGGATTTGGGATGGGGAGTTCTGCGGCAAGATCGACCTGCGCTATCTACCCGTTAGCTGGACAGTCCCCGACAGCATCCCGGGACATGTCGGATACTCGGTGGTGCCCTGGAAACAAGGCCGGGGCTACGCCACAGCCGCGCTCGATGCGCTGCTCCAGTTCGCAAAATCCCGGGGGCTGAGTGAACTCGATATTCTCTGCAACGAGGAGAACCTCATTTCCCGGGCCGTCATAGAGCGAGTTGGCGGTAAGCTGGTGCGACGCGCGCCCCATCCTTCAGACAGGCCGGAGCAGCAGAAGCTGTTTTTTAAGGTTCCACTGGTCTAGAGCCTTCCGTCTTTCTTCGAACTACCGGGACCGTCACCTGGGACAGGCAAGGATGCAAGTCAGCGACGCGGCGCGCTGATGGCCGCCGCGTCGCCGCATCGATCAATGCGTTGCGGGTTCGAGATAGCGGCGCAGATTGTCGCTGATCTGTTCGATCGCGGCTTCCGTGGAAGGCACATTGCGGATCGCGTTCAACAGCACGAAGTCATGGATCGTGCCGTTGTAGCGGGCCGCAGCCACGGTAACGCCGGCTTCCTTCAGTTTGCGGGCATAGGCCTCGCCCTCGTCGCGCAGCGGGTCGTTCTCCGCAGTGATGACGAGTGCCGGCGGCAGGCCCTTGAGCTGATCGATGCTGGCGCGCAGCGGCGATACATAGGGGTTGTCGCGGGTCTTGGCGTCGGGCGCGTAGAGGTCCCAGCCGTATTTCATGAAGGCGCGCGCCAGGAAGCGCTGCTCGCCATATTCGTGATAGGAGCCCGTATCGACGCTGGCATCGGTTGCGGGGATGAGAAGGGCCTGGAAGCTGATCTTCGGGCCGTTGCGGTCCTTGGCCATCAGCGTCAGGGCCGCGGTCATGTTGCCGCCGACCGAATTGCCGGCAACCGCGATCCTGCTGCCATCCGCGCCGAATTCACCGGCGTGGGCCGCCACCCATTTCAGCGCGGCATAGGATTGATCGAGTTGCGTCGGGAAGCGTGCCTCCGGCAGGGACGTATATTCGACGAAGACGCCGACCTGGCCGGAGCCGACCACGAGATCACGCAGCAGGCGCTGGTGGTTTTCAAAATTGCCGACGATCCAGACGCCGCCGTGAATGAAGAGCAGCACGCCGGGTTTGCCGGTAATGTGTTCGGGCTTCATGATGTAGATCTTCACGCTCAGACCATCCTGGGTGATTGTCTGCTCGGTCGTGGTCACGCCTGACATGTCGACCGGCGTCATGTTCTGAAGTCCGGTCAGGATCTCCTGGGGCTTCGGCTGTGGCAGTTCCCAGAACGGGCTCGGATCCTTGTTGATCTCGGCAAGGAAGGCGCGGATCTGGGGGTCGATCCGCGGGTCGGTGGCAGCGTCCGGTGCCGCTTGAGCGGGCTGAATCATGAGGGTTACTCCGAGGCTGAGGGTTGCGAGTAGGGGCAAGAGTTTCACGGTCTTTCTCTCCGGGAAGGTTGCACGCAGCCGCATTGGTAGCCCTCGGCGAGGAGCTTCCGCTTCTGTCAAATGACCAGTCTGGTGACTGGTGGCCAGTCCGGTGACTGGTCGGTGGTCAGCTTTTGGGGTTGACGGCGTCGGTCAGAATGGGACGCAGCGCCGAGCGCGACGTGACGCCGGTCTTCGCAAAGATGCGGTGAAGGTGGTAGCCGACCGTGCGGTGCGACAGATAGAGCCTCGCGCCGATTTCCTTGTTCGACAGACCTTCGGCAGCAAGCTGGGCGATATGCAGCTCCTGTGGGGTCAGCATCTCCCAGACATATTCGGTTCGCTTGCGGCTCGCCTCTCCCGAAGCGCGCAGTTCCTCGCGCGCACGCTCGCTCCAGGGCAGGGCGCTCAGCGCATCGAAGATGTCACGGGCCTCGCGCAAAGGCGCTCTCGCATCGGCGGACCGGCGCTGGCGGCGCAGCCATATGCCATAGGCCAGCAGAAGGCGCCCTCTCAGGAAAGGCCATTTGCTTGCGCACGGCCCGAGACCCTGCAGATAGAACCGCTCGGCCTCCGCAGGTGTTGCGAGCAGTGCCTTGCCATAGGACAGCATCGTTTCGACCCACGGCACTGGCGACGGACCGGCGACACGCTGCATCTCCTCGATCACCTCCTCGGCCGTTTCGGCATGTCCGGAGAAGACTGCGGCCTCCACGAAATCAGCAAGACCGAAGAATTGCAGACCGGAATTGAAAGCCGGGTCGGCAGGGATAAAAAGACGCCGCAGATGCTCATAGGCCTCCCAATGCCGGCCTGCGCCGATGGCGGCCGTGCCGCGCGCAATCTGCAGCATTGCCAGCAGGAAACTCGCGCCGACGGAGACGACCAGGCGTTCTGCCTGGGCCGCATAGGCCTGTGACTGGTCGAGATTGCCCATCATGCCCGCAAGCCTCGCCTTGACGATCGTGGCCGCGGCTATCCAGAGCGTTCCTCCCGTTTCTTCGGCGAAGCGAACGGATTCTTCGGCCTCCCGCATCGCGCCCGTCCAGTCGCCGACTTCCATTTCCGCCCAGGCTTGAGCAAAAAGCACGCGCGCGAGGTCGCTGAGCCGCCCCTGATCGCGCAGCGCGGCAGCCGAATAGGTAAGCAAACCGACGCCGAGGTCGAAGGCGCCGATGACATTGGCCGCACTGCCGAGAATGCGCGCCGCGACCGGGTTGCCGCCGTTCCTGCCGGCAAGCTGCTGGAGCTTGCCCGATATCTCGCCCCCGAGATGAAGCGGCTCGACGTAGGCGGATATCGCGATCAGGCGTGGATCGGTGTCGGGCAAGTCGAGCCTGTTTGCCGCCATCAGGATGCTTTTGCGAAGATCCGCCTCCGCATTGCTCCACCAGCAGCGTTGCGCGGCGCGCCAGAGCAGGTTGCTTGCCAGATCCGTGGCGCCGGCAGCATTGGCCTCAGCGGCGAGGCCAACCAGACTGGGGATTTTCGCGGGATCGTTGACCATCGGAGGCTGGCCCATCTCGCGGCACCAGCCGATCCGCGCCGATGCGACAGGATCAGGCTCGCTGATATTGGCCTGGCGCAGCAGGCGCTCCAGCAGGTCCGGCTGGCCGAGATCGGCGGCAAGCTCGGCGGCACGCAGGAAACGGTCGCTCCTGGCTCTCGGCGTGCTGCTCAACGCCGCCGCCTTTTCCAGAACCTCGATTGCCATGGCGACGGCACCTTTGCGCAAGGCCCGGCTTGCCATGGCATCATATTCGCCCGCCAGTTTCTCATCCGGTCCGATCGTTGCCGCCGCACGATGCCATAAATGCCGGTCCAGCTCTTCATGAACGATCGCGGCAAGGGCGGCATGAATCCGGTGCCGCGTCGCCAGATCTGCCGCCTGGTGCATCGCCGAACGCACCAGCGGATGCCGGAACCGCACCTCCGTTTCGTCAAGGTCGATCAGCCTGGCGGCAATGGCCGGCGTCAGAGCGCTGACATCCACTTCTTCGCCCAATAGGGCTTTGCCGGCGCGCAGGATTTCGTGGAGCGATGTCCCGTCGTTTTCCGCCGCTACGAACAGCAGCATCCGGGTTGCCGCGGGAAGATCGGCCAGACGGGACGAGAAGGCGCGTTCTAGGCGTTCCGTCAGCGGAAGCCATGTCGTATCCCTGATATCTCGCTTGCTGCGCGGCAGTTCCAGGAGGGCGAGGGGATTGCCCGCGGCCTCCTGGAGGAAGCGACTGCGCAGATCGACCGAAAGATCGGGCGCATGGGCGTCCAGCAGGTGCCCGGCGTCGGCTTCGCTTAGCCCCGAAAGCCGAAGCCGCAGGTGGGAGGGGTCGCCGAACAGGCGGTCGAAGCCATCGCGCATGGCCACGAACAGGACGATAGGATCCGAACTCAGCCTGCGGGAGATGAAGGCCAGCACCTCATAGGTCGCCTCGTCCAGCCACTGGGCGTCGTCTGCAATGAGCAGGATGGGCCTGCGCGCAGCACTTTCCGTCAGAAGGGACAGTGCCGCGAGCGCCACCAGAAAGATGTCGGGTGCGCCCGTGTCGTCATGCATGCCGAAAGCGGAGAACAAAGCAGATCGCTGACGGGGGACCAGGTTGACGGCCTCCTTCATCAGCGGGCGGAGCGCCTGCTCGAGCGCTGCGAAGGGCAGATGAACCTCGGCCAGAACGCCGGTCATGCTCAAGACCGTCAGATCGCGCTCGCAGGCCCGATGCCTGGCCTCATCGAGGAGCGCGGATTTTCCAATCCCCGGCTCGCCGCTGATCACGAGCGTCGATCCGCCCTGGTCGATCCGCGCGATCATCTGATCGATCAGGGCAATGTCGCGATCCCGGCCTTGCAGGAATTCAGACCGGGAGACGAGCGCAGACCGGACGGGGGCACCCTTGCGCTGTTTGCGCTGCGGCGACCCGATCTTTTCCGACTGCTTGGCCATCAATTCAACGCTGCTTGCTCTGATCCGCGCGAAGGAATGCAAACGGATCGAATCCCGGATTATGGTTCAGCAACTGCCGAGGCGTCGCCTTGTCATTGAGCGTGCCATTCGCAGACATGTCCGTAAAGCAGCTTCCACCGGGAGCAGGAGCGCGGACTGCGGCAGAAGGAACGAGCGCCGCCGCATGCGATCAAATAATGCCGGCGCACAGCGATGTTCGCAAATTTGTCATATCCGCTGGTTAGAAGCGGCGGCCGGCGCAGCCTGTTGGCTGATTCAGCTGCTGCGCCTCATCTTTTTCCTGGAATGAGACCCATGCAGAACAATCCGGCAGTGATTATCGAGGGCGCAACCGTGGTTTTCGGCGACCGTCTGGAGACCGCCTCCGTGCGTATCGAAGACGGCCGGATCACCGGTATCGACGGCGCGCGCGACGGGGCGGATCGTATTGATGGACGCGGCCATCTGCTCGGCCCGGCTTTCGTGGACATTCACGGCGACGCCTTCGAGCGGCAGGTCATGCCGCGGCCCGGTACCATGCTGCCGGTGGCTGCCGCGCTGCTCGAAACCGATCGCCAGCTTGCCGCCAACGGCATCGCGACCGCCTATCATGCGTTGACGCTGAGCTGGGAGCCGGGGCTGCGGTCGGTGGAAACCGGCTACGCCATCGTGCGTGCGCTCGACGCGCTGACGCCCCGGCTGACGGTGGACAATCGCGTCCAGCTGCGCTGGGAGACCTTCTGCTTCGAGGCTGTTGACCTCATCCGCGAGGCGCTTGCCGGTCCGCGCCTGCCGTCGATTGCCTTCAACGACCATACGTCGATGGTGATGCTGCATCCATCGATCCCGCTGCAGGAACGGCCGTTCGATCTCGATCCGGCCTTCCCGATCGTGGATCCCGAAACGCCTGCCTTCGCCGAGAAGATGGGGGAGCGCGCCAAGCGGGCGAAAATCCCGGTGGCCGACATGGTGGCGCTCGTGCGCAGCATGTGGGAGCGCCGGCCGCAGGTGCCTGATGCAATCGACGAAGTGGCAGCACTCGGAAAGGCCGCCGGCGCACCGATGCTGTCGCATGACGACAGCCAGATCGAAACGCGCGATTTCTTCCGCCTCCGCGGCGCCAGGATCTGCGAATTCCCGATGAACCGGCGGGTGGCGCGGGCTGCCCGCGATGCCGGCGACTTCATCGTCTTCGGTGCACCCAACGCCACGCGCGGCGGCAGCCATCTGGCCTCGATTGGCGCGGCTGACATGATCCGCGAAGGGCTCTGCGACATTCTCGCCTCCGACTATTACTATCCTGCGATGCTGCTCGGCCTTGCAAGGCTCAAGGCCGATGGCGTGGCGCCGCTGCATGCGCTCTGGCCGCTCGTCTCTGATAATCCGGCGCGCGCCTCCGGTCTTGCCGATCGCGGCGTCATCGAAGTCGGCAAGCGCGCGGATCTCGTGCTGGTCGATTGGCCAGATGGTGCCGCACCCGCCGTTCGCCGCACTTGGGTCGGCGGCCGGGAAGCCTATCGCGCAGCGCCTGCGGGCGAGCTGGTCATGGCCTGATAGCGGCGACGCCACGCCGAAAGCTTTGCAATCCAATCCTGCGCGCTACATCGCAGATATGGAAACGCTTTATGTCCTGCTCATTTTCGTCGTAGCCATCGCGATCATCTATCTGGTCGGCAAATGGAACACATCCGACGCCGACCACTATATGGGCTTCGGCAATCTGCGCTCGCCCGGAAAGGCGAAAACGTCTGATGGCGACAAGGATACGGGGAGGGAATGAAGCCGCTGGCGCCTAGCTGAAGCCTCTGGCCTTCACGCCGGCGATGACTTCGTTCGAGACCTGCCGCAACTCCTGCCGCGAAGCGCCGTCGCGTGCCTGGATCGACAGGCCCTGCAGGACTGCGACGAGATAGCGGGCGAGCGAGACGGCGCGTTCCCGATCGAGCCAGCGCCCGAGCGTCTCTGCAATCATGTCACGCATCTGGTTTCGGCGTTCCGCCAGTTCGCGCGCCAGTTCCGCATGATCAGGCCCGCACTGGATCATGCCGCTTGATATCATGCAGCCGCGCTCTGCCGCGGGGTCGGTCACGGCATCGATCGCCTTGTGAAGCATGGCTTCGACCGTCTCTTGAAGGGTCGCGGTGGCTTTGATGTTCTGCAACGCCCGCGGCAGGCCGAGATAGCGGTCGAGCGCCTCGCGGTAGAGCCCCGCCTTGCTGCCGAAAGCCGAATAGAGACTTGGGGGCGCGATGCCGATTGCGGCCGTCAGATCGTTCAGCGAGACGCCCTCGTATCCATGCCTCCAGAAGAGCCGCATGGCGATGTCGATCGCCTGATCCCTGTCGAAGGTCCGCGGGCCGCGGCGGCGTGTTTTCACAACCTTATCCATAGCGATCACTAAAGACTGCTTGACAGCAAAAGGCAAGCCGTTAGTTTGTAGTGATCACTAAACATAAGGATTTTGGCATGAAACTGATAGTGCGCGGAATTTGGCTGGTGGTCCTGCTGATGGGCCTGTCTTCCATGGCCCTGTCTTTTCAGGCAGCGGCCGCGGAGAAGAATTACACGGTGAAGGCGCCTGATGGCGTCGAGATCGCGGTTCAGGAATCGGGCGATCCCGCCGGGCCGGCGATCGTTTTCATCCACGGCTTGCTCGGCAGCCATCTGAACTGGGACATGCAGGTCAGCAGCCCCAAACTGCAGCACTATCGGCTGATCAGCTACGACATGCGCGGCCACGGCCTGTCGGGCAAGCCTGATGATGCCGAAGCCTATCGTGATGGGCGTCGCTGGGCGGACGATCTCTCGGCAGTCCTGAAGGCGACGGGTGCGAAAAAGCCCGTTCTCGTCGGCTGGTCGCTTGGCGGCGTCGTCATCTCAAACTATCTTGCCGCCTATGGAGACGACGGCATTGCCGCTGTCGTCTATGTGGACGGCGTCATCGAACTCAATGCCGCGCTGATCACATCGCATCCTGACGTCTATGCAGGCATGGCCTCGGATGAGCTGAAGGTGCACCTCGATGCGGTGAAAACCTTCCTGGCCCTGTGTTTTGAGATAAAGCCCGACACGGCAACCTTCGAACGCTTGCTGTCAAACGCGGCGATGGCCTCGTGGACCATGACGCGGACCGTTCCGTCGATGACCGTTTCCGCCGCCGAAGGCCTGCCCAAGGCGCGCGTGCCGGTTCTGCTGCTCTATGGCGACAAGGACGTTCTGGTCAACGTCGAGCCGAGCATTGCGCGAGCTCGGGCGCTCAATCCGGCAATTCAGACGAAGATCTACGCTGACTCAGGGCACGCGCCATTCCTGGAGGAAGCGCCGCGCTTCAACGACGACCTGGCAGACTTCAGGGACTCGATATCAGGCAAGTGAAGCCTGAGAAAGGGGCGGGCAGGGCTCGCCCCCTTTCTGCCTTCTGTCGCTGTCTCATGGCTGCTGCCCGCGTAACGCCTCCATCGGAATGCAGCGCCGCGCCCGAGTGCCGCCGATTGCTGCAGGGTGATGGCATGGCCGAGTGGATCGGCGTGGCTGCTGTTTGGGTCTTCCCGACTTTCCGAGGAGGAGGCTGATATGGGGACGCGGATATTTGCGGAGGTTTTTGGGCGGGGAGTTTGCGAGAGGGGCAAGGTGTGGGGTGGGCGTAAAGGATGGCGTGTGGCGCAAGGTGGAGGCCAACTGCGAGGCCGCTTTCGACCCCAATCGGCCGCGACGCGAGCCGGCTAGTTTTCAGTTTCCTTCTGCTTTTCAATTCTGTTCCGTCGTGTATGGACAATAAATGATACTACCTCTAATACAATTAATAACTCTAATAATAAGACAATAGATAATATAGAGACGTGTTTAAGGAATGCCAGATCGCCTTTTCCCGGCAAGACAAAGTAGTCAATTGCGCTCAACACTCCAAGAATCAGCCATAATTTTACCCAATGGGGAAAACTCGGTGGTAATTTGATCGATTCCGAGCACGCTTTCTTCAGCAAATTGACGACTTCGTCCTCTGTACTTCCCGTGGCGAATTTCCATGCTTTCTTGGCGCCTTCCGTAACCGGATCGGGATCATACTTATGTGAACGCGCGGCGGAAACGGTACTCCAGACACCAAGCGCTATGGCACACGCGATCACAATGGGATTTTGCAGCAGATCTTTGAGACTTCGCACGGCGGACCGGAATAGATCAGCGGCGATCCACGGTGTGCTCGCAAGAATGGCGGAAATTAAAATCCCTAATGGAACAAATATTATAAGCTCTTTTCTTCCTGTTAACGATATAGATATGGTGGAAATGGAGATTATAACGACGAGGAAGATCATTGTTGCAATCAGCAGATTTGAAATTAACGCAAATATTAACATCATAAACATTGACGCAAAATAAAAAGCTTCAATTGCGACTAAGTTTGCTTCTGTTCCCCTGTCAAATAATAATGAAGAATAATGAAAAAATCTCTCTGTAAGAAGCTCCGTGGATGACATAATTGGAGAAAGAAAAGATTCTAACATTGGGAAATTTTGGTGAATTCCTTTACTGATGGCTACGCATGCCAAAAAGCCTACTCCAATCGACGAAATTGAATGTAAAATCACTGAGTTTTTAGACTTTAGCGCAAGAAGGGTATTTCGCCTTCGGCGAAGCATTCTTCTTATTGATCGCTTTATTCGTAGTCGTCTGATAGGCATGGTTCACCTACGCAGTCTGCACCTAGGCGTGGCGTCATTATAGAACCGAGACAATAGAGAGAATAATATCGCTGTTGCCTGACGTGCGGCAAGTATATTCTCCTGATAATATTTCACCGCCCCTTCGTCTGATTTCGATGTCCTTCTAATCCAATTCATTTCGCCCTGGCCGCCCCGGCGCAAAGCTTCCCTCAAAATGAGGTCGGGCGTTCTGCGGGATCGGGCTGACCAGGAACGAACGAATGCTTTCGGCCCTAGGCGGACAGAATGCTCATCGACTGCTCCCTCCAGGTTGTCCCGTCAGTTCGTAGCGGGCGCGGCTCAGGC
The DNA here is from genome assembly GCF_000281145.1 of Rhizobium sp. CF142. Lineage (NCBI taxonomy): Bacteria > Pseudomonadati > Pseudomonadota > Alphaproteobacteria > Hyphomicrobiales > Rhizobiaceae > Rhizobium > Rhizobium sp. CF142. Next base: position 22,803 of record NZ_AJWE01000095.1, read on the forward strand.
TGACCAGGCTGGCAATTGCCGCGCAGGCAGCAGACAGGACGACCGCAAATTCAAGCGCGGCCGAGAGCGGCAATGTCGCGAAGATGAGCGACATGGAGATTCCGCCGAGCGTCTGGCCGAGAAGCCGTGCGGTGCCCTGCATGGCACCTGCCGCGCCGCTTCTGGCTTTCGGAGCCGAGAGAAGCAGAATGCGGTTGTTCGGCGTCTGGAACAGGCCGAAACCCAGGCCCGCTATCACCGTGCCGACCAGAAACGCGATGCCTCTCGGATCGGGCGGGCTGAGAGCTGCCACAAGGAGGCCGACACCGAGCAGCGCGCCGCCTGCCGCGCAAAGCCATGCGGTCTTGACGCGGTTTGCCAGACGCCCCGAAAATGGCGCGATGATCGCCGTCGCAACCGGCCAGGGCATCATGTAGAGACCGGCCAGAACCGGGGTCATATGCAGCCTGTGCTGGAGATAAAAGGGCAGCGCGATGTAGCTCAGCATCTGGCCGCAGAAGCAGGATACCGAGGCGATGACCGCCACGCGGAATGCCGGTGCCGTCAGGAGATCCGTCGGAATGATCGGGGCATCGCTTTTGCGTTCCAGGCGCACTAGGAAGACAAGACAAGCTATCGAGGCCGCAATGAGCACCGCGCCACTTGTCGGCGCAGTCGCTATCCGGTCGGTGCCGCAGAAGAAGAGGATGAACATCAACGTGTTGGCCAGCAAGGCCTTGGCGTTCGGCTTTCGCTTCGTGCCCTGCACTTTGCCCAGCAGGCCGCCGCTGAGCAGCACGATGATGCCGAGCGGTATATTGACCGCAAAGAGCCAGGGCCAGGTCGTGACGGAAAGGATGGCGCCGGCAATGCCTGGCCCGGCAGCGGAAGAGATCGCGATGACCATGGCATTGACCCCGATGATCGGACCCAGCATGTGCTGCGGCAAGGCCGAGCGCAGGTTCATCATGGCAAGCGCCATAATCGCGCCCGCGCCGAGGCCCTGCGCGAAACGGGCAAGGATCAGCAGGGAAAGGTCGCCCGCGAAGGCGCAGGCAGCCGAAGCCGCGGTGAACAGCGCGACGCCGATCAGGAAGACCCGCCGCGCGCCATAGATTTCCCCGAGCGCGCCACATGGAAGAAGGGCGACGAGCACGGCCAGCTGATAGGCCGAGACGACCCATACGGTGCTGCCCGCTTCCACGTGCAGCGAGAGGGCGATCGAGGGCAAGGCGACGTTGGCAATGGCGCCGTCCAGAACGACAAGAACAGCTGAGAGAAGTATGAGTGTGATGGCCATGTACTGTCGAGGCGATGCCGGGCCATCCTGAGAAATCGGTGCGGTGGAGGCGAGGGACATTGAGAAACTCCCAATCGTTATCGGATGGCCGACTAAAGCGCGTCGCGATCTCCAAGATTCGCTTGTCGCGCTTTAGGTTCTTGTTTTCGCATGTCGTTATCGCAAAACCGCTGCACACTTTTGCGCGACACGCTTTAGTTAAGCCTTGCCGACTGCGAGCGCCAGACGCAACGAAATCAAACGACTGTTGCATAAAACGCCATGCGTGAGTAAATGGAGTCATGTCCGATCTCGACCTCAATCTCCTTGTGGCTCTGGATGCGCTGCTGCGCGAGAGAAGCGTATCTGCCGCCGCGCGTCGGCTTGGCCTCAGTACATCGGCCATGAGCCGGACGCTGTCACGATTGAGGGCTGCGCTCGGCGATCCGATCCTCGTGCCGGCCGGGCGCGGTATGGTCGCGACGCCCCATGCCCTGGCGATTGCCGAAGACGTGCATTCGTTGAAAGATGCTGTGAAAGCGGTGCTCAGTCCGCCGTCGACTGTGGAGATCCGCGAGGTGCGCCGCGATTTCACTATCCGTGCCAATGAGGCGTTCGTGCTTATTTTTGCCGCGGGCCTGAGTGCTGCCGTGGCGAACACGGCGCCAGGAATAAGGCTTCGGTTTGCGCCGCGATCGGACAAGGACGTTCAATCCTTAAGAGACGCGGCCGTGGATCTGGATATCGGCGTCCTGCCGACGGAGAGCGGGGAACTGCGTTGCCAGACCCTTTTTCAAGACCGGTATGTGGGTCTTGCACGGACAGGACACCCGATTTTCGATGCAGATGAGATCACGGTCGAGAGCTATGCCGCCTGGGGCCACGTACTCTTCTCACCGCACGCGGATTTTGCCGGTCCGGTCGATAGGGCACTCGCCGAGCTCGGCGTCTACCGCGATGTCAGACTGATCGTGCCAAGCTTTCCAGCGGTGATCGCGGTTGCGGCGGCATCCGATTTGATCGGCGCGATTCCGAATTCTTATCGCAATTCCGCCGCAACAAGCCAGATCAGGACGTTTGACCTGCCGGTAGCCGTGCCGGGTTTCGACATCGTCCAGGCGTGGCACCCGCGGATGGATGCAGATCCCGTTCATCGTTGGCTGAGAGCGCTGATCTTTGAGACGTTCAAGTCAATGAACTGAGTGCGCATTCGATAATTGATGAAGGACCGCTATCGGCGCAAGGCAGACGCTGTTAGTCGCCGTGCCTCGCGCCTTGCTCTCCACGGCCTCATGCGTCAGGCAAGCTTCGCCCATCGCACTTGCCCAAAACTTGGCCGATCCCCGGCATTTATTGGCAGCTTCGCGAAATCCGGCTCCCGTCCGGAATGCTAGTCTGGCCTCACTTGCTTCCATTTCGAAAGGCCGCTGCCGTGCTTCTGGATCGTTCCCGCCTGCCTGTCGTCTTCATCCGCACCAATGCCGATGCAGAAACCTCCATCAATGACCAGATTGAGGCTCTCTTGGAGGAGCGGCGGCCGTTCGTGCTGGTCACGGATCACGCGCCTGACGATCACGACGAGGAGACGCAGGAGGAGCGCAAGGAGCGGGCGCTGTTTTTCAAGAAGATCAAGGACCGGATGAGGGCCTATTGCCGGGGCATGATCGTCATCGATGGCGGCAGGCCGACGTCGGCCGCGATCAAGATTGCGGCTGTTACTGCCGGAAAGGCCTTCGGTTTTGCGATCCTCTTTGCGGCGGACGAAGCAGAGGCGGAGCGCAAGGGCCGGAACCTGCTCGGCAGCAGGGACGACGCCTGGTTACTGTGATCTGCGGCTCCCATGATAGAGCTGTTGTCGTCGGTTGAGTTCATGCATGAGGTTCGACAAAGGATACTCCAGTGACATTTGACCCATCGGCGATCGACGAGGTGTCGCGCCCGGCCTTCAGCTTCATCACCGAGACGAGTTTTATCGGCGAGACGGAGCCGCATCGCCATGGCAAGGCGCAGCTGCTTTATGTAATGAGCGGCGTTCTGACGATGAGGGCCGCCGGCGGTGTCTGGACGGTGCCGCCGAATTGCGCGCTGTGGATTCCGGGCGGCGTCCCCCATAGCGGTCGCGTGGCCGGCCATATCAAGATTGGCAATCTCTATGTCGATGCGAAACTGACCGGCGGCCTGAAGGACGAATGCGGCATTCTCTTCGTCCAGCCTTTCCTGCGCGAGCTGATTTTTCGCCTGGAGCCGCGCCCGGATAGTCCTGAGATGGAGCCCGGACGGATTCACCGTCTGGTTGGCGTGCTTCTCGATGAGCTGAGGGCAGCACCGCTCGAGCCGATCCATCTGCCGATGCCCACCGATCGCAGGCTGCAGCGGCTCACTGAGGCGATGGTCGCCGAGCCCGGCCTGCGCTTCACCATAGACGAATGGGGTGCGCGGGTGGGCGCAAGCAACCGGACGCTCAGCCGCCTGTTCCAGCGGGAGACGGGCATGTCCTTCCTGCGCTGGCGACAGCAACTGCATATCGGCGTCGCGCTGCAGCGCCTGGCGGCGGGGCAGTTCGTGACCGTCATTGCCGGCGATCTCGGCTATGAAAGCGTCAGCGCCTTCATCGCCATGTTTCGCCGCATGCTCGGAACGACACCGACGCGCTATTTCAGCGACCAGATGCAGGCAAGCCCGCACAGGCTGGAAATCACGGCGGATTGGCGGATGGGGCCGGGTGAGGCTGGTGGTCCGGATCGTGGGAAGGGTTCGGCGTCAAATTTGGTGCTGTTCAGACGAGAGCCGAATTGATCCCGCTCGCGCCAACGGCCCTGATCTCGCTGTCGGCCTCGATCAGCTGAAGCGATCCGTCCGACCCTCAAACGCGGTTCGTTGCAATTTTAGCCGTCTCTTCGATAAATCTGCAATCACCGGCCGTGTAAACTCCCCACCCTTGGAAGGGTGGATCTGCTTGTCGATAACGACGCGACACGTCACGTTTGCGGTGATCTTGCTGTGCCTCTTTGCGGGCATCGCCGGCTTCTATTCGCTCGCAGGCCTCTCGCTCAGCGGCATGGAGAAACGCTATGCCTACGAGAGGCCCTGCACCTTCCGCCCCTGCGAATATGTGAAGCGCGATCTCTGGCTGTCGAAAGCTCTGGACGAAGCGAAAAACCGGCAGAGCCGGTAACGCCGTCTTCGTCGCTCTGCCCAATGCTAGAAAAGCATATCCGCATCATCATCATGAAACCGGTTCAGCGGCCTGCCTTCCTGAAAACGGCACGGACCGGGGCGGACTTCCGTTGCCTGCAGCACCGCGACGTCGCCGGATGGGCTGATGTGAAGCGCAGACAGGATATTCGTCGCAAAGGCGCCGGTATCGATGGCAATCCGGTTCGGGAAGATCTCGACGCGTTCGCTTGCGGTAATCGTGTGCCCATGGACGACGATCTTGCCGAATGAGGTGCTGGCATTCAGGAACTCATCGCGAATCCACATCAGCGTATGCGCGTCCTGCTCGGCCAGGGGAATGCCGGGTTTCAGGCCGGCATGGACGAGGATGTGGTGGTCGAGTTCGACATAGCGCTCCGCCGCGCGCAGGCATTGCAGGCGCGCGTCTCCAAACCTGCCGCGGATCTCGTCTGCGGTGATGGCTGCCGCAAGGGGCAGGCCGTAGGACAGCATCGTCTCGCTGCCTCCAAGGTCTTGCCAGTGGTTTACGAGATCTGCCTGAACGGCCGGGTCCGTCTCGTCGAGGATCTGAACAGGGAGGGCGTCGTGGTTGCCGCGTATCAGCTTCGAGCCCGGTCTGTCACGCAGCGTGCGGATGACGAGATCCAGCGCTTTGCGGCTCTCCGGCCCACGGTCCATGATGTCGCCGAGGAAGACGATCCGGTAGTCGATCGTCTCGTCACGCGCCTTGCCGGCAATGCCTGACAGCATCGCCTCCAGCAGGTCGGCACGCCCGTGGACATCGCCGATGGCGAATGTGTGCAGAGAAGCGTTCCCGGTCATCGATGGCTCCGTTCTGGCACTCGGTATGGCATTGTTTATGAGCTGCGCCCAGCCCCAACTGAAATGTGGAATTCAAATCGATACTGCCGGGGAATCGCCTGCGGTGTGGGTGTGTTTTGGGCGATTTATCTTGATGGAGATATCTTCGCGAAGCACTCTGCGCACTCATTTGTCGCGAAATTCAGTCGTAGAATTGTCGCTTTCATCGGGACTTTCACCGCATTCATTCGAGGATCAGATGCTATACACTCTGCATGCCGCACCGGGCTCATGCTCTTTCGCGCCTCACATCGTACTGGAGGAAATCGGCGAACCCTACTCACTTGCTTTGATGTCTCCGGGGCATCCGGAAACTAAAACTGATCAATTCCGCCAACTAAACCCCAAAGGCCGCATTCCCGTCCTCACCGCTGACAATTTTATCCTGACGGAAGCGCCGGCAATCCTCGTCCATCTCGGGCTAACCAACCCTGGTGCCAAGCTCTTGAGTGCTGACCCGGAAGCAATTGTTCGATCGATCGAATGGTTTAACTGGCTGTCAGGCACAGTGCATGCCGTCGCTGTTCGAATGGTTTGGCGACCGGACTATTTCACCGATGATGGCGAGTATGATTCGTTGATCGCCAAGGGTAAGCAGCATCTTTCTTCAGCCTTCGCGCTTATCGAAAGCAGAATGCGAGAGCGTCTCTGGGTCGTTGGAGACCACTATTCCGTGGTCGATCCATATCTGCTGGTGTTCTATCGATGGGGAAATCGGATGCACATGGATATGCAAAATAGCTATCCAGCGTGGACCAAACATGCCCGCTGTCTTGAAGACAGACCGGCCGTTCAAAACGCGCTTTCTCAAGAAGGTATCTCACTATGGGAATGATGTACTTTGCCGGAACTTGTTTGTCGCGCATCGCCTGATTTTCGGCTGGCCGTTGCGGAGGCGTTCTTGACCGGGCAGAAGCTTCGCGCGAACGCCGGCTCCAGGTTCAAAACCCGGCCGCATTGATCCCGTTCACCCGCTTCTCCCGGCCTTCCTGACGATCCGCCACCTGGATTGTCCGATCGCCTGGCGATTGGCGATCTTTTCGGGCGGGGTGCCGGTGAGGACCGCCTTTATGTCGTCGCGCATCTGCGGGAAGACGCGGTAATATTGGTGGTTTTCGGGCTCCGACAGGGCGAGGATGGCGCTGACGTCGACGGCCGATACCTTGTCGCTGATGGTGCCCATATTGTCGGGCCCATCAGCGCCGAGGCGCGGTCCGTTGAATTTCGTGCCGCTGCTGAGCGTGCTCAAGATCCAGTCCTTCTCGGAGTAGTAGACAGTGATCGACCGGCAGATCCGCGGCAGGAACTTGAATTTGGCGGGATCGTCGAAGGCATCGGCATCCTCGTCGGCGGCGGCCAGGATCACCTTGTCGAAATAGCGGCGCAGGGGCGATGACGATGTGCCATCGAGCGAGGTCATGGCATTGACGGTCGAGAGCGTCGGGGAGGGCGGTTCGGGCAGTTTCATCAGCGCCTGCAGCGCGTTTCGCATCACATAATTGCCCATGCTGTGGCAGATCAGGTGAATGGCCTGGTTGCAGCGGTCTTCCTCGCTGAGCTTGTCGACGAAGTCGCTCAGGCGACGCAGGGTTCGGGCGATCGCGATGCCCGATGCCGCCGCGGTCTTGCGGTCATGGGCGTAATCGCCAAACGGTGTGGGTACGGGCAGGAGCGAAGCAATCGACGGCCAGGAGAAAACGAACATGTTGACGTCGAGGCCATAGAAGGCGCTCAGCCAGCCGGCGCGCTCGATGGAATCGACGAAACTGTTGCTGAAGCCATGGATGAAGGCGATGGTCGGCTTGTCATCGGCCTTCATCGAGGCGCGGATGGCATCGAAGATCGTGTCGCTGCCGAGCGTCGGCGCCTCTCCCTCGGCGAAGAGAAGCTGCTGGTTGGCGACGGCGAGCGAGCCCGGCACGAGCACGTTCGTCTTCCTCGACAGATTGACGTTGACCTTGGCACTTCCGTAGCGGACATCGATGCCGCTGGTCGGACCGAGTTCGGAACCAAAGCCGATGATCCGCTGATGCTGCGGATCGGTTGGATCGAGGAGCGGCTGACGATTGGTTGCGAAGTAAACCGTCTTGATCATGATCCTCTTCGCCTCCGGATGGCGCGATCGATGCGGCTCTCGTTGCACGATGAACGTGATAGAAAGCAGACAGTAAATCCCGGTAGGCCAGGCGTATTAATTGCGCCATTCCATGTGGATTTTGCAGTATTCAATTTTTCTTTGAATATTTCCTCAAGAATTAGCTAATGCAATTTAGTGGCGATTGCAACAGGAATCGGGTTATCCCGGAGTTCGTCCGAGAATTCATGTGGTTCTGGCTGATCCATGCGAAGAGCCGTTCGACGATCCACCGAGAGAGTATTCCTCAGGCTGGACGATCAAAAGATGAGAACCTAGAAGAGATTAAGCCCAACCGGCCTCTTGAAGGAGGAGAAAGAATGAAACGCATCGAGATGGAGGTAAGCGGCGGCTGCCAGTGCGGTGCCGTGCGCTATCACGCAACCGCTATGCTCGACAATTCGCATCTCTGCCATTGCCGCATGTGCCAGAAAGCCTCGGGCAACATCTTTGCCGCGCTTGTCGCCGCGCCCGATGATGCACTCACCTGGACACGCGGCAAGCCTGATGTCTGGAAGAGCTCGGAGCTTGTCGAGCGCGGCTTCTGCGCCAATTGCGGCACGCCATTGTTTTTCCACCACCTCGAAAACGGTCGCACCAACCTGATGATCGGTTCGCTCGACGATCCGCACGCCTTCTCGCCGCTTGCCAATATCTGCACCGAGAACATGGTGAAATGGTTCGATACGATCACCGGCATAGAAAATACCGGTGCGACCGAAAACAACGGCGCCGGCCGGGCCGCGGCAATCAAGGAGAGCAGTAACCAGCACCCCGATCACGATACCACCTCATGGGCGGTGAGGGGGCGTGATGGCTGAGTCCTATTCCGGCGGCTTGCCAGTGCGGCGCTGCCCGTTGCCGCTATTGCGAAAAGCCGTCGTGCCGGAAGCCAACGGCAGCAACGGCCTGCTTTCAATATGATGCACCGAGGGTGCCTGAAGGTCCGCTCTTTAGCTAACGCGTGTCTCGAAGCAGCCCGTCCGCCTCTTCTGCGCGATCCGGCCAAGTGGCTTCGGCGTTGTGAGCGGTTCGCTCAAGCAGAATACCGCTGATCGCTACGTTGTTGAAGGAATGGCCCAAGTTGATCGGGTGAAAGACGTTGTCTTTTTCCGCAGACCCGATGAGCCGCGGGGGAACCTTCAAGCAAACCGCTGGTCTACGGCTCCAAACGTGATATCTTAGGCTGTGGGGTCTATTCATCCGTACTAGGCAAGCGTTAGCAGCAGCCCACGGTCGTGAAGAAGACCTTTGAGTGAGATACTACCAAATTGTTGGTTAATCTTGCTGCTGGTGGAGACACCCAATGTTTGACACAAAAGCAGATAACGTTCCGGACGATAGTGTCCCCGCTAGGATTAGCGATGAAACGTTCTTTGTGCACGTGTCGAGACTAAAAGCTTTACGCACCTTTCTTTCGCAATCTGCTGTGCCATATCGCCCTTCAACGGGTGAACATTTGACTATAGGTAAGATTTATGAACTGCAGTACGATAGGAACGGCCGCGCTCCAAGTGCCTCTGAATGGGACTATGTCGACAATCAAATACAAGAAATTTACACGATCCTTAATGTCTCGCAGCGAAAAGCTTTCCTGGCGACCGAAACTCCCTGGTTAGTCCCAATATTGGCGTTAGTGTTACTGATTCTTGGATTAGCCGATCTCCTGACTTTAGTGGCAATAAATACTCTTGGATGGAATAATCCGCTAATCTTCGGGGGTTACGTACTATTTTCCACCTCTTTAGGCGCGCTCGGTGCGCTCGGCTCGCTTTCATTGAATGCAGTCATGGTGCCGCAAACCGATATACAATTTGATACTACTAATAAAAGACTCGTCGCAACTAGAATTATCGCGGGAGCATTATTTGGCTGCATACTAAGTCTTCCTTTTGGATATGGTAGTTTCCGTTTTTTTATTATTAGCTATAATACTTTCACGGGTTCGGGAACCCAGCAGCAGACACCGTTGACGTTTGCACAGGGTTTATTGTTGTTGTTACCGTTTGTCTTTGGGTACTCAACTTCGGCTATATTGTTAGTATTACAAAAGTTCTCGGAAGGGTTGGAAAGGTTTTTCGGTCAAAGCGGGCGGCTGCCTTTGGAAGGGCGGCTGGCGCCTGCGGGCGAAAACGGGGAGCCTCCACCTCCGGCTAGAAGCGGGCCGTCGCCTGCGAAAGGGCGGCCGGCGCCTGCGGGCCAAAACGGGGAGCCTCCACCTGCGACTAGAAGCGGGCAGCTACCTGCGAGAGGGCGGCCGGCGCCGGCAGGCCCAAGCAGGGAGCCTCCACCTGCGGCTACAAGCGGGGAGACCAGAGTGTAAACAATGAAAAAATCGGTCTTAATATGTCGACTGTTGAGCGCGTGTATTGCCCTGATTGTTTGTTGCAGCGCTTCGGTGGCGGCTGATGCGAGCAACAGTCAGTTTGAGATTGCTTTGAAAGCTTGTATCGACAACAAGAAGCTTTCGATATCGCCAGATCTTCTGGCGAAGACGGTAAGCATGTATAATGATCAGTCAACTAATAGTTCTGTATACGAAATCGGGAAGTATCTTGATTCCATACAAGATACTGATCGCGGAGTTGCTTATGCACTTTATCAACAGTGCATCGTAGATATACTCTTCATACTTAATCAACAACAGCAGCAACAACAAAGGCAGCAACAACAGCAGCAACAGCAACCCCAACAGCAGCAGCAACAACAGCAACAACCGCAGCAACAGCAGCAACAGCAGCAACAGCAGCAGCAACAATTGCCCACCGTGACATACAGGGTTTGTTCTGGTGAGTATGAAGATAGGTGTCAGTCACATGACGTTTATTTGTATTGCTATGCGGACGTTAAAGGATGGGCAGCGGCAAGTTGTACCACCTCTATCGTATCTCGCTACAGTACGTACGGCGGAAACAAATGCGGATATTCAATGGATTTAGTCAGCTGCACCGGCCCGAAGTAAAGACGACAGTTTCTCGTTAAGTTTCCGGATCTGGCCCGTCGAGTTAGTGATAGTGAGGGGCTTAGCACTACCGCCCAGAGTTCCCGGCGCTGGTCGGTGGATATATTATCCATGTCCGCTATAAAAGCAGAGGCTGTTTGTACCCGCACGTCACCCTCACACCAGCGACCGCCTCGCCACCTCGATCACCTTTTGCGTCAAACCCGCAAGCCGGTCTGCGGCAAGCCGGCTGATCTGCCAGTAGAGCACGACATCGAGCGGCGTGCCGGGGATCAGCTCGACGAGGCGTCCGGCCTTGATGTGATCCTCAGTCAGCTGGATCGGGCTCATGCCCCAGCCCATGCCGAGCAGGCTCGCATCGAGAAAGCCCTGGGTGGCCGGCAGCCAGTGCGTTGGTACGTTAATATCGGTCACCAGTGTGCGGCGGATCCATTGCGCCTGCAGGCGGTCCTTCTGGTTGAAGGTGAAGGAAGGGGCGCGGGCAAGCGCTTCAGGAGTGACGCCATCAGGGAAATAGCGGTGGACGAATTCGGGGCTTGCGGTCGCATGGTAGCGCAGCGCGCCGAGCGAGTAGCGGCGGCAGCCGGAGACCGGCTTTTCCATGCTTGTGACGGCGGCGATGACGCGGCCGCGCTCCAGCCATTCAGCCGTGTGGTCCTGATCTTCGATGGAAATGTTCAGGAGATAATTCGAGCTTTTCGAGAAATCCGCCATCGCCTCCAGAAACCAGGTGCCGAGGCTGTCGGCGCTGGTGGCGATCTGCAGCGTGACGCGCTGTTCGGGGCTGTCGCGGTCGCTGAGTGCCGGCAGTTGTTCCAGCAATTCGCTTTCCAGCATGCCGACATTTTCCATGTGGCGGCAGAGCCAGTCACCCTTTTCCGTTGCCGTGCACGGTGTTCCGCGCACGACGAGGGCAGCACCCAGCCGCTCTTCCAGCTGCTTGATGCGCTGCGAGACTGCCGATGGCGTGACGTTCAGGACGGCGGCGGCCTTTTCGAAGCTGCCGGTCTGGACCACGGCAAGCAGCACGCGAAGGGCGGGATAATCGATCATGGGTAAGCTGCGCTTAATTGACGTAAGGATGATTAATTAGCTTAATGCGGCCATTCCGTCTACGGAGCGTCTCAACAACGCGACGGAAACCTCTGATATCATGAACTTTACGACCTATTTCACCGGCTTGGCCGCCGGCCTCAGCCTGATCGTCGCGATCGGTGCGCAGAACGCCTTCATCCTGCGTCAGGGGCTACGCAACGAATATGTTTTCGCCGTCTGTCTTGCCTGCGCTCTATCCGATGCGATCCTGATCGTCGTTGGCGTCACCAGCCTGGCGCAGGTGGTGAACCTCATGCCCTGGCTCGATCCGGTCATGCGCTATGGCGGGGCGGCATTCCTCATCTGGTATGGGGCAAGAAGCCTTTATTCGGCGGTGTGGTCTTCGGGCGCATTGCAGGTTTCAAACGGGGCGGGGGCAAGCTTCGGCAAGACCATGGCCATGTGCCTGGCGCTCACCTGGCTCAATCCGCATGTCTATCTCGATACGGTGATCCTGCTCGGCACGATCTCGACGCGCTTTGTTGGCCATCAGGCAGCCTTTGCCGCGGGGGCCGTGACCGGCTCCTTCCTGTTCTTTTTTTCGCTGGGATATGGTGCGGCCTGGCTTCGCCCCATCTTTTCACGGCCGGTTTCCTGGCGCATTCTCGAAACCATCATCGCTTGCGTGATGTGGCTGATCGCGTTCAAGCTCTTGAACGGCATGTGACGGCTGCATACGCTTCAGGGAAATCAGAATGTCATTCGATCTGCATCATCTTGCCCTCGTCTTCACCGCCTATATCATCGCCGCCGCCAGCCCCGGTCCCAGCAACATGCGCATCATGGGGGTCGCCATGCATCAGGGGCGCCAGTCGGCGCTGATGATTGCCGCCGGCGTGGTCAGCGGCTCGCTCTTCTGGGGCTCGATGGCGGCGACCGGCGTTTCCGCCATTCTGGCGCAATATGCGCAGGCGCTGATCATCCTGAAAATCTTCGGCGGCCTCTACCTGCTGTTCCTTGCCTTCAAGGCCGGCAAATCCGCCATGACCTCCGATGAGAAGCAGGGCAGGTCACTCGATGCCGTCAAGGCCTCCGGCTTCAGCCTCTATCGCCGCGGGCTGCTGATGCACTTGACCAACCCGAAAGCGCTGCTCGGCTGGATCGCGACCATGACGCTCGGCCTTGGCCCAGGTGCGACGCCGGCGACGGTCGCCGTCATCCTTGCAGGCTGCGCCATCCTCAGCGTCACCATTTTCTGCGGTTATGCGCTTGTTTTCTCCACCGCGCCGATGGTCCGCATGTATCGTCATGCGCGCCGCTGGATCGAGGGCACGCTGGCGCTCGTGTTCAGTGCTGCCGGCATGAAGCTCCTGCTGTCACGCGCATAAAGGAAATCCCCGATGCCGCTTTTCCATGGCCTTTCCGCCTTTCCCATCACGCCATCAGATGCCTCGGGTATCGTCGATACCGGCGCGCTCGCCACGCTGCTTGCCCGCATCCAGGCTGCGGGCGCCGATTCCATCGGCCTGCTCGGAAGCACCGGCGGTTACGCTTTCCTGTCGCGCGATCAGCGACGCCGGGCGGTGGAAACGGCGATGTCTGCCGTCGGCGGCAGGATCCCCGTCATCGTCGGCGTCGGAGCACTCAGGACCGATGAGGCGCAGGCGCTCGCAAAAGATGCACGGGAGCTCGGGGCGGATGGCCTTCTGCTGGCGCCGGTCTCCTACACGCCGCTCACCGATGATGAGGTCTACGAGCATTTCGCAGCCGTGGCCGATGCCGGGCAGCTGCCGCTCTGCATCTACAACAATCCGGGCACGACGAAATTCACCTTCAGCGTCGCGCTGATCGCCCGGCTTTCCAAGCTCGGCACTGTCAAAGCGGTGAAGATGCCGCTGCCCGCGAACGGCGATTTCGCAGCCGAGATTGAAAGTCTGCGGGCCGTGACGCCTGGCGGTTTCGCGGTCGGCTATAGCGGCGATTGGGGTGCTGCGGATGCGCTGCTGGCGGGTTCCGATGGCTGGTACAGCGTGGTTGCGGGCCTGCTGCCTGCCGAGGCGTTGAAACTGACGAGGAGTGCGCAGGCGGGTGAGGTGCAAGAGGCGGCACGCATCAACGATGCTTTCGCGCCGCTCTGGGCGCTGTTCAAAGAGTTCGGCAGTTTCCGCGTCATGTACACCATTGCCGACCTCCTCGGTCTCGGCCGATTCTCGCCGCCGCGGCCGGTGCTCGGCCTTCCGGAGCAGGCACGTGGGCGGGTGCGCGAGGCCCTTGAAAGCCTCGGTGCGTCAGCCGGCCGGTAGTTGGCTGCAGCCAGGCCGATCGCATCCTTCGTGCGGAAGTCGCACGGCGGCTTACACCGAAGAAGGCGTGTAGGGTGTGAAGGTGAAGTAACCCGAGCACTCAACAGATCAGTCGCTGACGGTGAATCCCCATGATGACGGATCGATCAATTCCGGCGGCGGGATCATCTCCTTAAGGTCGACGGGGCGACGCTTGACCTCGACGGCAGTATAGTTTTCACCGAGACCCACCCACGAGCTGAACTCGACTTTCAGCGCCACACCATCCGGCGTCAGGCATTCGCTCCTGCCCGCATCAGCATAGTGCGTTGTTTCGAACCAGGCACAGGACTCTCCGAGGTAACGACCGCTCTTTTTTAAGTCGGTCGGACCGATCTCGATGACGGTGAGGTTACTTGATGACCGAAAACCAATCGATGAGCGACGAGCCTCGAAATGACGCTCGTTTTTGGAATAACCGACAGTCAATCTTTGATCGTCGAGCATGTTCCAGACCGAAAACCCCACCCTTCCATCGCTGCCGCGCTCTTCTTCATATCGCCAGGGATAATGCCTGAGCACTCTTTTCTCCGACCGGCCGTCGATCATTCTCGCTTCAAAATCGGGAAGATTTGCAGGTCTGTTCGGATAATTCCTGAGCGGCTTCAGCCAGAATGCGGGATCGAAGAGCCGCTTGGGAGGTCTGACTTCCGATTCCGCGACAGATGTTCGTTCCAGTTTGATCAGTTGCGTTTCGCCGTAAGGCTCTTTGCGCTTGATCAACTGCTTTGTGGCAAGTTCAATGCCATCATGTGATAGACAGCTGTAGGCGAAGGGTCCGAAAGTCCCCTTCAGCTCGGGCTTGTCGATGACCTCCCACCATTTGCAAGCTTCACCGGCCGGACGGGGGGCAGTCCCAACTTCCGTCGTGTTCTTAACGCTGATACCCCTACGCAGCGGCACGACTTTTGTGATGGTCATATCAGTAACGTCTTCGTCGTCATGAGCCTTCCATGTCGACAACAGGATGTTATCGAAGAAGCTTCCATAGGAAACGCCCGTCCCGCCGCTCGAATACTCTTCGACCCTTGTCCATCCATGATGATGAAGAACCGAGCGCAAATGTGTAATTGTCGCGCGATCGGCCTCTTGAACCGTCATCAGTGCCCTGTAATCGGGCACATCACGGCTGACGAAAAAAGGAATGTTATCAGCATTTCCCATGTCCGCCGCTAGCAGCCCAATCCCTGCTGCAAGCGAGAACACATACGCCTTGACACGTCTTTTCAAGATCGAACCTCGCCAATGTTTGGAACCAGGAGAAACTGCCGGATTTGAGCCTGCACTCTGCTTGACTCCCCGAAATATTCAATGTTTGTTCAAGCAAAAGTTGAGGATTTATAGTGCAAAATATCTTTGCATATTCGATATTGGCAGCCGCGGCGATTTCGCTTTCGAACTGCACGACGACGTCGGAATCCAAACGCGAATCCCACCCTGTAACAGCACGCAGCGGCGAAAAGAAACTGGTGTTTGAGAACGTTCAACTCAATGGCGGCTGCGAGTTTGTTGCGTACCCTGATATAGATATCGTGGAGCAGCCCAAGCACGGTCGCATCGACATTCTCCACCAGCTGGTTGTCGCCAATTCACACGGCAAAAAGATGAAATGCGATAAAGTCAAAGCGAACGGGGCCGCAGTCTATTACACATCGCAGCCAGGATACGTCGGCAGTGACAGGTTCATTCTGCGGAGCCCCGTCGAAGAGGGCCACCTCGAAGAGGGTGTGGCCGACGTGAAGGTCATCAAGTAGTAGGTTGCAATCAACGTGCATCCCTACGATGCCGAAGCCGCCATCGGAATAGATCAGCGCCGGAAATCGAAAACAATCGACCATCGTCGATCGCTCCTCGCGCTTGAAACGCACGGCTACGAATGACTGCCGACCGCCGTTAGACTAGTACAGAATTTTCCCGTCGACGATCGGCTGCGGCCCCGAGGAAAATTGCTGTTTCAGCACCTGTTTCGCGTCATTGCTTATGATCGACATCGGAGCGACGACGGCGATCTTTGCTGCTGATCCCGCGAGGTCAGCCGTTCGAACGGCGGCCATGCCCACCTGATCCGCGAGCGAGGCCTTTCCGGTGTCCATGGACTGTCCTGCCAGCCGCCGTCCAAGCAGCTGGACCATGTCCCTGTTATCCGCAAACGTATTGTGGCCCAGCGCGTCGTCCGCTTTGACGGAGCTCGTATCGATGACCGTCACTCCGAGCTTATCCAGATCCGCGGCATAGGGTGTCGAATCGAAACCGCCGACGCGCGTGACGCCGCCGGAGAGCCATTGCGAGACCTGCAGCGCCTTGTCCCTCGTCGACGAAAAGATCGTGAAATGCGGGCGTTGCGGCCCCATCTCGATCATCTGCCGGCGAAATACATCGATGTCGATGTCCGGCGAGGCGAGGATAACGTTCCTGACCTTGGCCGGGATCGTCTTGTTGCGCATGGCAACACCACGCAACGCCTCCGCCGTCAGCCAGGATCCCATGGAATGAGCGAGAATCGTCACCTCGCCGACGTCCGGGCTTCTGGCAGCTTGCAGGATCAGATCCTCCAGCGCGCGCCGTGAGAAATTTGTACTCTCCTTGTCATAGAGATAGTCGAAGACATTGGCGCGCGAGGGCCAGGTGAAGAGGATCGGGGCAGCATCCGTTCCGGAATCATGGGTGATCTGCGCGAAGCGAAAAACTGCGTCGGCGTAGGTGTTGTTGAAGCCGTGCACGAAAATGACGACCTGCCGCTTCGTGTTGCGGTTCTTGTTGAACCATTCAAAGATGCTGCGCTCCGTCGCGACTTCGCCGACCTTCAGGACGGCGAATTCCTTTTCGGGATCGGCCGGCACATGCGAGGGCCATTGCACCTCGCCGACCTTACGGTTTCGATCCGGAGGAATGGAAACGACGATATCGTTGAGAGAAATCGCCGTTCCCCGCTCGCCGGAGTAAAGTTCGCCCGGCTTGTCGGTCGGCTGGCGCGTCGTCGCCACCAGCATGTCTACCGTGCTCGTGCCTGGCCCCGCGGTTGTGAGCGGCTGGAGAACATTCTCCAGCCGTCCCGCACATCCTCCCAATACCGAGAGAGCCATCAGGACTGAAAGGCACGATCGCTTGACAGCGAATGAGGTCGATTCGCGCGGCAAGCTGGCAATCAGACAGCTACTGTCGGCAAAGGCTGTTCGTCCAACCTGTGGCATCCGTTCATCTCGTCAGTGGGGCATAGCCCGCCCGGAATGATCCGGGCGGGCCTGATGCTGTCAGGCCTCGCGGGGTATTCGAAACCAGGCAACATACAGAGCGGGCAGGAAGAGCAGAGTCAGGACCGTGCCGACGACAATGCCGCCCATCATCGCGTAAGCCATCGGCCCCCAGAAGATTTCCCTGGAGATCGGGATCAGCGCGAGTGTGGCCGCAGCAGCCGTCAGCATGATCGGGCGCATTCTATGCTCCGTCGCCTCGATGACGGCCTGCCAGGGTGGCACGCCCTCACTTCGAAGGTGTTCGATCTGGACGACAAGGATGACGGAGTTGCGGATCAGAATGCCGATCAGCGCCAGGACGCCGAGGATTGCGACGAACCCCATGGGCGAATTGCTGAGCAACAGAGCCGCGACGACGCCGATCAGCGCGGTCGGGGCAACGGCGAAGACTAGGAAGAGCCTGCTGAAACTCTGCAGCTGGATCATCAGGATCGTCGCCATGATGAACAGCATCAGCGGGGCTACCGCCACGATCGGTCCCTGCGCTTTCGCGCTTTCCTCGACCGAGCCGCCGTCGACGATGCGGTAACCGCTCGGAAGGCCCTTGCGGAACTCATCGACTTTCGGCTGCAGTTCGGTGACGATCGTTGCCGGCTGGGTCGGTCCCACCACCGCGGCCTTGATGGTGATGGTCGGCGTGCGTGTGCGCCGCCATATCGTCGGCTGCTCCAGTTCGTAATGGAAATTCGCAACCGCAGACAGCGGCACGGAATTGCCATTGGAGCCGGCAAGCAGAAGGTTCTGCAATGTCTCGATCGATCCTCGCTCCGAGGTCTGGGCCCGGCCGATCACATCGACGAGATAGATATCATCGCGGATCTGCGTGGCCGCCGATCCCTCGACGATGCTGTTGAGCGCCGTTGCAATATCCTGCGACGAGACGCCGAGCTGGCGTGCCTTGTCCTGGAGGACATCGACCTTGACCACGCGCGAAGGCTCGTTCCAGTCGAAGGTCATGTTGGACAGCAGCGGATGCTGGCCGACAATGCCTGCAAGCTGGTGAGAGAGATCACGCACCTTCTGGATATCAGGCCCGCTGACGCGATATTGCACGGGCTTGCCGACCGGCGGGCCGATGTCGAGCAGCTTTACGAAGGCGTCGGTTCCGGGGAAGGTTTTCGTCAGATAGTCCTGCAGCTCGCTTTTCACCTTGTCGCGAACGTCGAGCCCCTTGGTGACGATCACGGTCTGGCCGAAGGAGACGTCGGGCGTCTGCACATCGAAGGACAGGATGAAACGGGGAGCCCCCTGGCCGACATAGCTCGTCCAGTGGTCGATATCCTTGTTATTGGCCAGCATCTCGCTTTCGAACTTCGCCATCTGCTTGTTCGTCTCCGAAATCGAGCTGTTCTGCGGCAGGTTCCAGTCGACGATCAGTTCCGGCCGGTCGGAGGAGGGGAAGAACTGTTGCTGCACGAGGCTCATGCCGCCGATGGAGAGGGCAAACACTGCCAGCGTCGCGCCGATGGTGATCCAGCGCCAGCGCAGGGCCAGGCCGAGGAGCCACGCGAAGATCCGCGCGAAGCGGCCCTTCTGCTCATGATGCGACTTCATGGTTTTCGGGAGGATGGTCACGCCGAGCAGCGGCGTGAACAGGACCGCAACGACCCATGAAACCAGGAGCGAGACGGCAATCACCACGAAAAGGGTGAAGGTGAACTCGCCGGCAGCGCTGGAGTTGAGGCCGACGGGAATGAAGCCCGCGACGGTTACCAGCGTGCCCGTCAGCATCGGGAAGGCGGTCGAGGTGTAGACATAGGTCGCCGCCTTTCTGAGGTCGTCGCCGACCTCCAGACGGGCCACCATCATCTCCACGGCAATCATCGCATCGTCGACCAGAAGGCCAAGGGCGATGATCAGCGCCCCCAGCGAAATACGCTGCATCGAAATACCGGTATAGGCCATGACGAGGAAGGTGATCGCCAGCACGAGCGGAATGGAGATGGCAACCACGAGCCCCGCCCGAACGCCGAGGCTGATGAAGCTGATCGCGAGCACGATGACGATCGCCTCGAACAGCGCGCGCGTGAAGCCCGACACGGCCTCGTCCACGACGGCGGGCTGATCGGAAACGCGCTCGACGTCGACGCCGATGGGAAGGTCGGCCGTGACCTGCTCAATCTCCTTGTCGAGCGCTTCGCCGAATTCAAGCAGATTGGCGCCGGTCTTCATGCCGATGGCGAGCCCGATGGCCGGCTGGCCGTTATACCGGAACAGCGCGGAGGGCGGATCGACATAGCCGCGCTTGATCGTGGCGACATCGGTCAGCGGAAAGAAGCGGTCGTTGACACGAAGATTGATCGCCTTGAGGCTTTCCTCGGAGGTGAACTGGCCGCTCACCCGCAAGGCGATGCGCTCGGGACCGGCGTCGACGAAACCCGACTGCGTCACGGCATTCTGTGCCTGCAGCGTCTCGATCACCGATTGCTGGTTGAGCCCGAGAGCGGCGATCTTTCGCGTCGAGAATTCGAGATAGATGGCCTCGTCCTGCGCGCCGATAATGTCCACCTTGCCGACATTGGGAACGGTCAGCACTTTTGCGCGCGCGTCCTCGACGAGATCGCGAAGCTGGCGCTGTGTCAGCCCGTCGCTCGTAAAGGCGTAGATGTTGCCGAAGACATCGCCGAAGCGATCGTTGAAAAACGGCCCTATAACGCCGCTCGGGAACTCTCCCTTGATGTCGCCGATCATGTTGCGCACGCGCATCCAGATGGCATTCACATCCTTGGCCTTGGTCGTCGGCAGCAATTCCACGAAGATCGTCGTCTGCCCGGCAACCGTCTCGCTGCGGGTGAAATCGAGCGACTCCAGTTCTTCGAGCTTCTTTTCGACGCGATCGGTGACTTGTTTGGTCACTTCCTCGGCTGATGCACCAGGCCACTGCACCTGGATGATCATGGTCTTGATGGTGAAGTTGGGATCTTCCTCGCGGCCGAGACCGATATAGGAAAACGCGCCAGCCAGAATGAAGACGATCATGAAGTACCAGACAAGCGAACGATGTTCGAGCGCCCAGTCGGACAGGTTGAATTTTTTCACGGAGAATTTTCCTCAGTCTATTCTGACGGCCTGGCCATCGACGAGTTTGTGAACACCGGCAACGACGACGCGTTCGCCCGGGCTGACGCCCTCGGCGATGCGAACGGAATCTCCCTCGGCGATGTCTCCGTCGATCCTGATCGGGCGGATGGAAACTTTGGCCGAGGCGGTGTCGACCACCCAGACAACAGGCTTTTCGTCCTTGATCAGGATGGAGGAGGAGGGGAGCAGGATCGTCGGCTGGGCGTTGACGGTTGCGGTTGCCGTCACGACCGAGCCCAGGCGAAAGGCGACCGGTGGATCGATGAGCGTTATCCTCGTGCGTCGCGTGCGCGTCGTCGCCTCGGCTTCCGGTGCGATCTCTCTGACGGTACCGCTCGTGCGGATGGTCGGGTCCAGCTGGAGAGCAACCTCGAAAGGCGATCCCACCTTGAGGCCGTCGAAGCTTGCTACCGGTATGTCGATCACCGCATCGCTCTGTTCAGGACGGGCGATGGTGGCAATGTTCTGGCCCGCGGCCACGACCTGGCCGACTTCGGCCGAAGTCGCCGTCACGACGCCGTCGAATTCTGCCCTCAGCTGTGCGTATCCCAACTGCTCTTCGGCCTTGTCCAGATTGGCCTGCGCCTTGGCAACCGCGGCAGCAGCGCTCTTGCGCCCAAGTTCTGCCTCTTCGTAGGCCGCTTCACTTCCCGATCTGCTTTCGAGCAGGGACCGCTGGCGTTCCTCGGTGGATGCAGCATTCGCGAGCTGCGCCTGCGCATTGGAAAGCTCGGACTGCGAACTTCTGACCGCAAGCTCCAGTGCCAGCGGATCGATGGCGGCAACGACATCGCCCTTCTTCACGACGTCGCCGACGCTGACCTTGCGCGCGATGACACGTCCCAGGACCCGAAATGCCAGCTGCGTCTCAATCCTGGCCTCGACCGTGCCCGGCAGGGTCAGTGCGGAAGCCGCGGTCGAGTTGACGACGACGGACAGGACGGGACGCGGTGGCTGCTCATGGGCTTCTTCCTGCTTCTGGCAGGAGGTCAGCAGCAGTGATCCGAGGATCGCAAGGCCGGCTGTGATACGGATATTCATTCTGCGGCTCCCTTGCCGTATGCGACGACCTCGCCCGGTCGCAAGAACTTCGTGCCGTCGACGACGACGATGTCTCCCGGGGAGACACCGGCGCGCACCGCAAAGCGGCCCGTCTCATAGTCGGAGACATCGATCGGGTGGAGCGACACGCTCGATGAGGCGGGGTCGACGATCCAGACGGCCGGCTGGCCGCTCTTCGAGGCCATGGCCGACCACGGCAATTCGATTGCGTCCTGTGCTACGGAGCGGAAGGAGCCGACGACAGGCGCGCCAAGCTGCATGTCCGCCGCGCCTTCGAGACCTACCTTGACCCTGATCGTTCCGGTCGAAGGGTCGATCGTGGGCGAGATTTCGCGCACGGAGGCTTCTATTTTGTGCGATGGCGCCGAAAGGGAGCTGACGGCGACCGTGTTTTCGAGGTTGCGGCCGAGATAAAGGGACTCGAAGACATTGAAGACGGCGTCGCGCGGTCCATCATGCGCAAGCGTGAAGATGAGTTGCGCTGCCTGAGCGACCTGGCCAACCTCGGCGTTTCTGGCGGTGATGACGCCATCGGCATCGGCGCGCAGTTCCGTATAGGAGAGCGCATCCTGCGCCGTATCGAATTGCGCCTGCGCCAGTTTCACTCCGCCTTGGGCGGTCAGCAGCGCTTCCTGGGCCTGATCGAGTGCGGCACGGGTCGCAACCTGCGTCTTGAAGAGGTTCTGCTGCCGGTCGAATGCCAGCTGGGCCTGTGTCTGCTGGGCAGTCGCCGACTGCAGGTTTGCGGTGGCGACGCCGAGATCGGCTTTCTGTTCCTCCGCATCCATGCGCGCAAGCACCTGTCCCGCCTTCACGGACGAGCCGACATCGACGAGACGCTCGACAATGCGCCCGCTGACCCTGAAGGACAGGTCGCTTTCGACGCGGGCGCTGACCTCACCGGTGATGGCGTTGTTTTCGACTGTTGGCGTGACCTTGGCCACGACAGCCTCCACATTCTTTGGCTTTGTCTCACTCGCGCTCTGCTTTTCGCATGAGGCAAGCGCGACTGCGCTGACGCCCAGCCAGGCGACAACAAGGACAGTTTTCATGATTTGACCTCTTGCATCGGTTCGGCAGACGAATAATATTGACTAACCCATTAGTCAATGAAAATTTCTTGACGCCCGACCCCGAAAAACGCTCAAGGTGAACCATGCCTGAAACGAAGAAATTGACGCGTGCGGAGCAGAAGGCTCGCCGACCCGTAGAGATCCTTGATGCGGCCTTTGAAGAGTTCGTCGAGCGCGGCTATGTCGCGACGCGTGTCGAAGACATAGCCAGCAGGATCGGAGTCACGAAGGGAACAGTCTATGTTTACTTCGAGACCAAGGAGCAGCTTTTCGAAGCGATGATCGGGCACATTTCGGTGCCGTTAGAAGGTCTGCTGGCGAGCGCAAATGAACAGCAGGGGACTGCTGCGGAGCGGCTTCAGAAAACGATCGCGCTGATCTACGATCTCGTGATCAGGGATCGCCGATTGCGCGAGCTGATGCGGTTCATCATCGCCGAAGGTTCGCGCTTCCCCCAGATCGTCGACAGGCACCACGAGGCCTTCATCGATCCTCTCGACTGGCAAATGCAGTCCCTTATCGATGACGGCGTAAGGATTGGCGAGTTCCGCTCGGCGCCAGCCGCGTTTTCCGACGCAGTCGTGGCTCCCGCCATCACCTTCCTGTTCTTCAAGCTCCTCTTCGACGAGCGGCGGCCCCTGGACAGAGATGCCTACGTGAAGGCGCATATCGATCTTGTCCTGCACGGACTGTTGGCTTGATCGGCTTGTGACCGTCGTCGGACTTAAAGCCCGCCATTATCCTTCTGTGATGCGGAGTTATCGGCTGAAGCCGCGGCCGGGGCGGCCCGCTATGCCCGCAGGATCTTCTCCATAGCGACATAATGGGGGTAAACGCTTGCGACGCTGATCGAATAGATACGATGCTTCGTCATGCCTCCTCCTGACGTTGCGCATCTCGCGACCGTGCGGCCAGCTTTCCCGTTGCGCGATCTTCTCAGACGCCATGATAGACGAGGCGAGTGAATAATTCAGGGGTGACGAGGAACTGCCCCCATTTCGCATCGAACTCGGCTGTCGGCTTTGCGGCGATGACCTCGTCGATCGGCTTTCCGGCGGCTTTCAGTTTCGCGACGTTCCCGCGGATTTCGACCAGCATCGTCCTGTACTCGGTGAGTTCCTTTTTGTTGCTGACGGGATGGCCGTGACCGGGGATGACGATCGTGTCGTTGGCGACATTGGCCAGGATGTCCTCGACCGCCTTGATCAGTCCGTCGATCCCGCCGCCGGTCGAATAGTCGATGAACGGATAGATGCCGTACCAATAGAGATCTCCGGCGTGGACGATGTTTGCCTCGCCGAAGGTGACGGAGATGTCGCCATCGGTGTGAGCATTCGGATGATGCTTCAGCTTCAGGGTGGCTTTGTCGAGCTTGAGGGACATCTCGTCGCCGACGGTTTCCGATGGCACGGCGGCGAGCGGCGGTCGCGGGAACTCGTAATCCCAGTCTTCGACCCTCACAACCGACATCAGGTGTTTGCAGGTGTTTTCATGCGCCAGAATGGCCGCGCCCTCGGCGTTCAGCCATGCGTTTCCATCCGTATGATCGAAATGCCAGTGCGTGTTGATGAGATGACTGATCGGCTGTTTGCCAAGTCCGGCCAGGGCCTCGAGTATCCGGGGCCGGGACGCGGTAATGCCGCCATCGATGAGAACCTTTCCGTCCGCCCCCGTCAGGACGGCGACGTTTCCGCCCGATCCTTCTAGGACTGATATGCCGGCCCTTGCCTTGTGGACCTTGATCGGGTCCTTGGCGGCAGCGTCGCGGATCAGATCGACGATGCCCTGAGCCTTCGCGAATACCTGTCTCGGGGTGAGCCAGCCTCCCGATACGGCGAATGTCGAGGCAGCCATGCAGCAGAGACAAAACCCGCGACGGGAAAGTCTGAAATCCTGGGTCATTTGGCAGGTCCTTTCCGGAATGGCGGCGGGGCTGCAGAGGTCAAGCTGAAGACGCTTCCCCGCCTGGGGTGATGATTTCGGGATGCGTGGAGCACATGCCGTAGAGCAGGCGATTGCACGGTTTGAGCGTGCTGTTTTTCTTGATCAGCTTGATAGACGATAAAGCGGAGCCGGCGATGGGAACGCTCTGGTCGTCATCGTCGCGCCTGGGGGCCGCAGATGCCCCATCAGATCGTTGTTCCCCCTTGCATGACAAACCCCGGACGGAAGCTCTCAATGCAGTTGCGCGAATGTACAATATCAGAAAATTGCGCGCAATCATCCGCGCCTTCGCGGATGCCGTTGTTTCGGGACAGCGAAATCCATGGCCGCTTCCGTTCCAGGCCGATATCGATCACCGCCGAATTTCGGTCGAGCCAGATCTTTAAACGCCGGCCGCCACAAATCGCAGATGGCAGTGACTCTTTTCGCCTCGCTGGAACGTCGTAGTTGCGACCGTCGTCGAACGGTTGGACCCGACCCGAATGAGGACTGAGAGATGAATCTGGACGGAAAGCGAATTGTGGTTGTCGGCGGGAGCCGCGGCCTGGGGAGGGGGCTTGCCGAGGCATTCGTGGCGCGCGCAGCCGACGTCACCGTGGTCGCCCGAAATGCTGATGCCGCGCAGGGGGCAGGCGAGCAAGGGACCGTCACCGCCATATCGGCCGATGCAACCGATGTCGACGCGGCATGGCGGATCATGGAGCAGGAGCGACCTGATCTCGTCATCATGAATGCCGGTGCGGAACCGCCCATGGAACGGATCGACCGGATTGGCTGGGAGGCATTCACGACCAACTGGAATGTGGACGTCAAGGCCGCGCTGCACTGGGTACAAGCGGCTCTGACCTTGCCGATGGCGCCGGGCGGGCTTGTCGTCCTGGTCTCCAGCGGAGCCGCCGTGCAGGGGTCGCCACTATCGGGCGGTTATGCGGGAGCCAAGCGCGCGCAATGGTTCATCGCAAAATATGCCGAGGGCCTGTCGGCGCAACTCGGCCTCGGTCTGCGCTTCCGGGTCATCGTTCCCCGGCAGATGTTTGCCGGAACCGGTGTGGGCGATACCGGCATCGGGGCTTACGCCGCTGCGGCGGGTCGGACATTTGCCGAACAGGCCGCCACCTGGCCGGACATGACGCCGCGGGCTTTTGGCGATATGGTCGCCGACCTGATCGGCAGAACGGGCCTCGCCGAGGCCATGGTCTACGCGGTGCGCGGGGATACGGGTGTGACGGTCATCGAATGACGGAAGATGCTGCTCTCGAAGACGAAGAGAGGAAAGCTCTGCTCGCAGCCCTCGCCAGGGAAGCGGAGGCGCTTCGTCCCGAACTGCACCGCTATGCGGCTCGTCTGGTGGGTTCTGTCATCGACGGCGAGGATGTGATTCAGGACGCGTTTGCCGGGGTATTTGCGACGGGCGGCTCGATCCCGCCGGACACGCCCCTGCGGCCCTGGCTCTTTCGCATCGTCCATAACAGGGCCATAGATACCCTGCGCCAGCGCGGTACGCGCCGGGCGGAGCCGCTTGAGATGGCCTTTGATCTCGCCGATATCAGCGTCGTCGGCCCGGAGGACGCGCTGATCCGGCAGGACGCGGTGCGGGTGGCGCTTAGCCATTTTGCAGAATTGCCGGTGCCGCAACGCAGCGCTGTCATCCTCAAGGATGTGTTGGGAGAGTCACTTGCGGATATCGCAGCGCTCCTGGACCTGAGTGTCGATGCCGTCAAGGCGCATCTGTCGCGCGGTCGGGCGAGATTGCGGGCGATCTCCGACGTCCGCTCCGAGGTTCCGCCACCGCCGAGTCCCGAGGCCCTGAACTTTGCAGCGCTCTTCAACGCCCGGGACTGGGACGCTTTGCGTCGCCTGCTTGCGCAGGATGTTCGGCTTCGTCAGGCGCGACGGCCGGAAATCTCCGGGGCCGCCGATGTCGGTCGATTTTTCACCTATTATGCCGAATATCCGCCGGTCAGGATCGAACCGGCCTGGCTGGAAGGCCGGGAAATATTGCTGGTATCAGCCGAACCGCCTGATGGTCCTTCCTATTTCATGCTGCTCGAATGGCGGGAGCAAAAGATAAGCCTGATCCGCGACCATCGCTATGCGACCTACGTCATTGAAGGTGCTGATGTCATGCTGGCCGCATCGCGGTGACCGGCATTGATCGAGACGCGCTTTCTCTTGGTCCGCTACGCGCCCTCACATCTCCGGCAGGCCGGCCTTTCGGAAACCGTCGACAAAGTGGTCTCGTACGGATGCATCGCGCAGCGGCTGGGAGCTGAGCCAATGGCCGATCGTGAAATGAGGGTGGGCGATCAGGAACAATTCTGCCTCTCGCCGCGCCTCCTCAAGGTGGCCCAACTGCGCAAGCGTAGCAGCAAGGAATTTGCGTGAGTTGGTACGATACGTGTCTTCCCTGCGGAGTGTAGCGGTTGCCGCCTCATAGTCACGCGCGGCGTATTGCGCCTGCCCAAGATGACAAAGATACCAGCAGGCTGGATAGGGATTGAGCCGCAGAGCTTTATCGATCTGTGCCAGTCCGTCGGCAACCCTGCCGTCCAGCACGGAAATGTCCGACATGGCGGCCCAGGTGTCGGCGTGGTTGGGGTCCAGCTCCAGGGCCTTGGCGAAGGCGGCCTCCGATTCCTCCCATCGCCGCTCATAGGCCAAAATGGTCCCCAGAACGTAGCGGCAGCCGGCATCGTTGGGATCCAGGTCGACCGCCTTCTGCGCTGATGTCACCGCCATCTGGCGGTTGGGATCTTCGGGCTCGCCGAAATGAGTCCAGGCCAGCCAACGGTTATAGGCGAGCAGACCGAGTGCCTCGGCGTAGGATGGCTCGAGCTGAACCGCGCGTTGGAGCAGCATATGGGCCTCGCGCTCGGTTTGCGGCGACTCTTCCGTCAGGAGGCGGGCGCGCACACACAGGTCGTAGGCCTCGAAGTTCTTCGGCCGATTGCGCTGCGGCGGGATGGTCAGCCGGCCGACGAGGGCTTCAACGATCTTGGCGTTGACTTCATCCTGCAGTTCGAAAACATCCTCCACCGTCCTGTCGAACCTCTCGGCCCACAAGTGCCCGCCGCCAAGCGTGTCGACCAATTGGGCATTGATCCGGACACGGCCCATTGCGCGTCTGGCGCTCCCCTCCAGGATGTAGCGGACGCCGAGTTCCTGGGCGACCAGCTTTACGTTGACCGGCTTGCCCTTGTAGCCGTAGACCGAATTGCGCGCGATGACGAACAGGCCGGCCGTACGGGAAAGGTCGGTGATCAGGTCTTCGGTCAAGCCGTCGACGAAAGGCGCGTCCGCTTCATCCCCACTCATATTCGTGAACGGCAATACAGCGATCGAGGGATTTTCCGGCAGCGGCAATATGCTCTGCAGCGCATCCGGCCAATGCCACAAGTGGACCGGGCGGGTCAGGTTCTTCAGGTAGCGTTCGCCTGCATCGAAGAACCGGTCGTCGATCTTGCCGAGGATCTCGCCGTGAACGCCGCCTGAAATGCAGATGCCTCCCGGCGCGGCCTGTCTCTCGAGGCGCGCCGCGACATTGACCCCGTCGCCGAGGACGTCAGAACCCTCGTCAATGACATCTCCCAGATTGACGCCTATACGCAAGAGCAGGCGCCGGTCTCCGGAAGCCTCGACAGCAGCGGTGGCCCGTTGCATTTCCAACGCTGCTGCGACCGCTTCCACCGCGCTACCGAATTCAATCAGGAAGCCGTCGCCCATGACCTTGAAGATGCGACCTTTGTGGCGCATCACGGCCGGCTCGATGATGCCAGAACGGAGTTCCCTGAGGTTCGCCAGCGTTGCGACTTCATCTGCCTCCATCAGGCGCGAATATCCCACCACATCGGCAACGACGATGGCGGCAAGGCGACGCTGAAGAGATTGATCCGTCATGTGAGGACAAGCCTAACGACTGAATTAGCAAGTTATTGTTCAACTGACAGTGAGTCAACACGTGGTGGGAGGTAGGTCCAGGCGACCTCCACCTCCATCGAGCCGTCATCCTTCGTTGTGACCGACGGCGTCGAGGTGGACGACACGGAAATGAGTATCCACGGAAAGCGTACGGTTCTTGAACCGTCTGGTAATGGGGGCGAGCGGGGGCTTCGGCGGAAGTGCCCAGTTCTGTTTGCGAAATGGCATTCCGGGGGAGACCCGAACTGCAACTGCGCTAGGTCTGGGTGGGCAAGACGACGCGCATAACCAGGGACGGCGTCGCCGCAGCCGTCAATCCATTCTGCGGCCATCTCGTGGTCGAGGCGAAAACCGCTGATGCCGCCGCACGAATGTTCGAGGACCATCCGCACATCACCGTGTTTCCTGGTGATGGAGTCGATGTCATGCCCTTTTTGACCTGAACTCTTGCGGGCGAGCATCAGCGGTTTCCTCTGGCATGACCGACGCAAAGCTGAAACCGACTCCACCCCGACAGGCGGCTGTTCATGCTGCCGCGGAGGCAGAGGCGTTATTCGGATGTCGCGCCGATTTTTGCGGCAGAGCCTGAAGAACCGCCATCCATATTCGCCACTTGATAGACAGTTTTCCTGCCGTCCAGCAGCGACAGCAACCTTTCTGACGGCTTCGCTTCGGAGACAACGATGTCCATCTCGGAGATCGACCCGAGACGAACGAGTGCACGGCGTTCGAACTTGGTGCTGTCTACCGCCAGGATGACGCGGGCCGCCTGGCCCATGGCAGCGCGAACAGCCGACACTTCGGCGTAGTCGTCGTCGCCAATGTCGCCATCGTTATCGACACCGCTGACAGAGATGATGACGTAGTCGAACTTGAATGCCCGAATGAAATTCTGCGCATTCTCGCTGAAAACAGCCGCATCGACGTTGCGGATGAAACCGCCGGGAACGGCTATCGTGAAATCAGTGTTTTCGCTGAGGGTCGTCGCCACTCTCAGGCTATAGGTCACGACCCGAAGGTTCCTGCGCACCGTGAGTGCCCGGGCAACGGCCTCGCAGGTCGTTCCGGTATCGATGAAAACCGAGCAGTTGTCCGGGAGAAGCTCAGCTATTTTGTTGGCAATCAGGCGCTTGGCCTCGGCATTGTTCACACGACGCTGATGATAAATGCCGGTTTCTATGGGAAGCGAAATGACAGCCCCGCCATGCGTTCGGCGCAGCTTGCCCTGCCGTTCCAGCGCCATGATATCGCGACGCGCGGTCTGCGCCGTTACGGAACAGAGCGAGACGATGTCATCGAGCGAGATATACTGATATTGCTCGAGATAACGGATGAGAAAATCCTGCCGGCGCTCCTTCTTGCCTCCATCGTCGTGATTGTCTGCAAAATGCATGGTGGTGCCGGCCTTTCAGAGGTGTCCATCACATCAAAACCCCGCACAACGCTTATCAAGCGGCGTGCGGGGAGAAAACTCATTTCATGAAAAACTAATTTCGGGAAGAAGGAGGCTGCAGGGTGTCAGAACTTGACGCCGAGATAGCCATTGATGCCGTTCTGGCTGGCGCCAGAACCAAACTGGCCGGTATAGGAGACGGCCAGAGCGGCGTTCGAGCCGAGATTGAAGTTCACACCGGCGTTCACCACGGCAACATTTTCCGCAAGCGGCGCACCGCGCACGTCAAATGAGCTGCCGCCCGAGAAGGCCATCTTCGTCTCAGGCTGGGTATCGCCATTGGCATGACGCAGGCTGACCGAGCCCTGCAGCGTTCCGACCGTTTCCTGCAGGTTGAACTCCGTTGCGGCTCTGAGGCCGATTTCCGTGAAGATGGCCTGCTGGGTGGTGCCTTCGACGGAAAGCGCCGTTGCGCCTCCGTGTTCGGAGAAAGCGTCGTTGCGGAAGTTCACATAGGCGAGATTGGCGAAGGGTTCCAGCATGACGGTTCCGATCGACTGCTGGTAGCTGATCTCGCCGAAGACCTGCGATGTCGAGGCGCTGTAGCCGGCGGTCAGCCGCTCGCTGAAGGTCGGGAGGAAGACCGAACGCGCGCTATCGATATTGTTCCAGGTATGAGCAGCACCGAACCGAAGCCCGATCGGGCCGAGATAGGTGCCGGCATAGACGCCGAGATCGATCTGGTCGGTGTCGCTTTTCGACGCCAGTCCATCGATGGAAACGGCCGTGCGGCCGTATCCGCCGAAGACGCCGATCCGCCAATCGTTGCCGAGCGTTCCGTCCGCGCCGACCATGATGCCGCCGGCGGAATGGTCCACGCCATTGGCGTTGCCGTCACGGTCCTTTTTCGTCCAGGTTCCGTAGCTCCTGTTCCAGATGCCGAGCGCCTGCGCATGGCCGGCTGAGGTGTCGCCAATATTGACTTCGGTCACGGCCCGATCTGCGGCGCCCATTCTCGACCGCAGGCGATCGAATGCGCTGTCGCGGGCGATCTCGCTGTTGTCGAGCAGCGCGCTGTAGGTCGATGCATGGATTTCCCCGCCCAGTTGGGCGAAGGAGGAGCGGGCACTTTCCGCATCGAGCGATATGATCGCATCGTAGACGGTGGTGCCGAGGCCGAGGCTGTCGACACCGAAGGCGGCGCCGCGCTGGTTGAACGTCGTCGCGACGTCGGCGAAGGCCGTAGTGTTGCGCTCCAGCCGCATCGTCAGGCTGTTGCTTCCATAGGTCAGGCCGGGGTCGAGGAAGGCGAAGTTCGAGGTGATCGCATCGAAGGAGCCCAGGATGCCGCCGCTCGAGGTGAGAATGGAATAGTTGGTGAGCGGCTTGTAGGCGGCGCCTGCCGCGATATTCACCGCGGCACCTGCGGCAATTACCGTCTGGCCGGTGACGATGATCTGATCCGTCCTGCCGGTTTCGTCGATTTCGACCTCGTAGACGGAGCCGTTCGCAAGGTTGAGATTGCCGGCGACGTGCAGCGTCCCGACCGAATTGCCCGGCGCAACCTTGCCGCCGTTCGCAACGGCAAGGTTGCCGACAGTGCCGTTGCCGCCGAGTACGCCGCCGTCGTAGACGGTGGTCATGCCCGAGGTTGCGATGGAGCCGTTGACCGCGAGGCGTCCCCCTCTGACGCTGGTGTCGCCGGTGTAGGTGTTGGTCGCCGTGAGATTGAGCGTGCCCTTGCCCGTCTTGGTCAGGCTGCCGGCGCCCGAGATCGCCCGGTCCACCACAACGGCATTGACCGTATCGGCGATATCGAGCGTGCCGCCGCCGGATTCCAGGACCACGGCCCTGTCGAGTTTCTTCATTCCCGTGCCGGTGATGCGCAGTGCGCCATTATCGAGACGCAGGTTCGCATCGGTGCCGCCGAGAGCCAGATCCTCGTCGACGATAACGGTGCCGCCATCGGTGACCAATGTCTCGCCGATGAAACTGTGATCATCGATGCAGTAGTCGATGATGGCCTGGGCAAAGCGCGGATCCTTGCTTTTGCAGTCGAGCAACGTCTTCTTTTCGGCCTCGGTGAGGCCGGTCAGGATCGGCTTGCCGTCCGCATCGGAAACCTGGCCGAGATAGACGTCGCGGCGCATATTGTTGCGCGACAGATAGAATTCCTTGCCGTTGCCGGCAAAGGTCGTGGCGTCCTTGCCCCATACGAGACGCGTCTTGTTGACCGGTGCGCCGTTGACCGTCTGCTGATAGGTCTGCAGGCTCGGTCCGATCCATTTGAATTCATGGGCGACCGGATCATGGTCGGACAGGGGCGCCTTGGTGCCATCAGGCTTGGTCACATAGACGTCGCGGATTACACCCAGATAGGGATCGTTGGGGTCATCTGCGATCGTGTACCACTTGCCGAACGGTCGTGAGGCCAGGAAGTGATCGATCTTCACCCGGTGCCAGCTGCCCCAGGTGTTGGTATCGTCCTCACCCGCGGACGGCCAGGTGACGCTACCGTCATTGAGTTCATGGGGCTTGAACTGCTCCCGCTCCCTTTCTGTCTGGAGAAGCATGAACTGCCTCTTCAGGACATTCATCGTCTGCGGTGTGTTGCCGGCGACGGGATAGGTTTCGTCCTCGAACAGGCCGGAGGGAATGGTCGCCGCATCGATCTGCGCGTCGCTCTTCGGGCTCCAGTCGGCGATGAACTTGTCCAGCGCCGCCTTGTCCTTGGCATATTGCTGGAGCAGGCTGTAGTAGAAGGAGTTACTGTTCTTCGTATAGATGCGCAGCAGCAATTCCTGCTGGCTCTTCGAATGCAGGCCGCGCTCCGATACGTCACCGGCGTTGAAATCGCCGCTGATGATCAGCGGATTGGCCGAAGACTTCGCCCAGGCGTTCAAGGCCTTGGCTTCCTTGACGCGCTGGTCTGCCTTGTCGGCGTAGTCGAGGTGAACCGTTCCGACTGTCGTCACCGGCCGTCCGGCGTCGCTGTCGAGAACCTGATAGCTCACGTAGCGTCCCTGGCTGGTGAGACCCGGAGCGGTATAGGTGCCGTAGGTGCCGGGGAGTCGCGAGATCAGGCCGACGTCTCCGATCAATTGGCCACCATAGGTTCCAAGGCCGGCATTCTGCAGCATGCCGGGGATGTCGGAGACGTATTTGCTGCCGTTAGCCTCCTGAAACATCAGCACGTCCCAGTTGCCAGCGACCATGAAATCCTTGGTCAGTGCGGGCGTCTGCTTGAACTTGTTCCAGATATTCAGCGACAGCAGCCGAAGGGTGCCATCGTCGGCATGAGCCGAACCGGCGATCAACATGGATAGGGCTGCACCCGACAGCAGCCGCGCTGTCAGGCTGCGTCTCTTAGTATCGGTCCTGGAAATTGGATTTTGGATAAACACATCACGCTCCGTTGAAATGAAATTCCACACGAGTGCGAGAGGCGGAAAATCCCTCAACACCGTGCGTTGATTAACGGAACGTCACCTTTCATACTTCAATGTCAGTTTTTTTACATTTTGGACGGTGACGGTCATTTCGTGGGCTGGCGGCTCTGTTGCAAGAACCGGAATTGGTTGGCGGAAGGCATCATTCCATTGTCGGAGCCGAGGGTCGGGACACGTTGATGAGAGCCCTATGATCGCACGGCCCACGCCGTCGCAGAGGGTGTGAGGTCTGGCGTTCAATCTGCCTTCGGTGCGCCCTATGCGAGGGGGAGCAGCCCCTTTTCAAGCAGGCTTGCCGCCGCCCGGTGTGCTACGCTCCGGGCCCGGGTTCTTCGCCGGACGGCGCCGCAAAAGTCCGGTCGAAGACGCCCGGCTGACCACCCGGCGATCATCGACCCGCGGAACGCTGCCGGTTCCGGCGCATCTCTCTTCCCCATCGTGAAACCTTTCGATTGGTAATCCGTTTTCGCTGGCATGACCGACGCAAAACTGAAGCCGAAATCGGTCGACGGCGCCAAGCCTGATGGTGCCGAGGAGACACCCCAGGGGAAGGCATCGACTGCCGAAGTCGCGCCGCCGCCAGATGTTATCGAACCCGATCCGGACCTGACACCGGAGGAGGCCGAGCAGGCGCGCAAGAAATATCTGCTGAAGCGTTTCTGGATCAGCGCGCGCGGCTATTGGGGCCGCAGCGGCGATGGTTTCGCCTGGCCATGCTCCATCGGGCTGCTGGTCATGATCGGCATGAATGTCGGCTTCCAATATGGGATCAACAGGTGGAACCGCGGCATATTCGACGCCATAGAGCGGCACGATGCCGGCACCGTCTACTATCTGAGCGCCGTCTTCCTGCCGCTCGTGGCCGGCAGTGTCGTTCTCGTGACATCGCAAGTCTATGTCCGCATGATGATCCAGCGACACTGGCGCCGCTGGCTGGCGACTGCACTGATTGCGCGCTGGCTTGCCAACGGCCGTTACTATCAGCTGAACCTCATCGGCGGCGATCACAAGAACCCCGAGGCGCGTATTTCCGAGGATCTGCGGATCGCGACGGAATCGCCCGTCGATTTCATCGCCGGCGTCATCTCGGCCTTTCTCTCGGCTTCGACCTTCATCGTGGTTCTGTGGACGATCGGTGGTGCCCTGACGTTCCCGATCGGCGGGATGTCGATCACCATTCCCGGCTTCCTCGTCGTTACGGCAGTGCTTTACGCTGCGATCACCTCGACGACGATCGCTGTCATCGGCCGGCATTTCGTTCGGGTCTCCGAGGTCAAGAACCAGGTGGAAGCCGAGTTTCGCTATACGCTGACGCATGTGCGCGAGAACGGCGAGAGCATCGCGCTTCTCGGCGGCGAAGAGGAGGAGCGCAACGACCTCGACAAGACTTTTACCAATGTGCTGCGCCAATGGGCGCAGCTGTCCCACCAGTATATGCGTACGACCTTCGTATCGCATGGGTCGATGCTGATTGCGCCTGTCGTGCCGGTGCTGCTCTGCGCGCCGAAATTTCTGGAAGGCAGCATGACGCTGGGTGAGGTAATGCAGGCAGCGTCAGCCTTCGCCATCGTCCAGACCGCCTTTGGGTGGCTGGTCGACAACTATCCGCGCCTTGCCGACTGGAATGCCTGTGCGCGGCGCGTCGCCTCGCTGATGATGTCGCTCGACGGGCTGGAACGAGCAGAACAGAGCGATGCGCTGGGGCGGATCCAGCACGGCGAAACGAAGAGCGAGGCGATGCTTGCTCTCAACGATCTCGCCGTCTCGCTGGACGATGGCACCGCCGTGGTCACTGAAACGCAGGTCGAGATCGAGCCGGGCGAGCGGGTGCTGGTTGCGGGCGAATCCGGTTCGGGCAAGAGCACGCTGGTACGCGCCATTTCAGGTCTCTGGCCCTGGGGTCGCGGCAGCGTCAATTTCCATGCCGACAGGCAATTGTTCATGCTGCCGCAGCGGCCCTATATCCCCTCGGGCACGCTGCGCCGCGCCGTCGCCTACCCCAATGCCGCCGACGGCTGGCCGCTGGATGAGATCAAAACGGCCCTTCAGAAGGTCGGGCTCGACTATCTGAACGAGAAGCTCGAGGAAGAGGCGCCGTGGGACCAGATCCTGTCGGGCGGCGAAAAACAGCGGCTGGCCTTCGCGCGCCTGCTGCTCCACAACCCTGACATCATCGTGCTCGATGAAGCGACCTCGGCGCTCGATGAGAAGAGCCAGGACAGGATGATGGAGATGGTGATCGAGGAATTGCCCAAGGTCACCATCGTCAGTGTGGCGCACCGCGCCGAGCTCGAAGTCTTCCATAGCCGCAAGATCACCCTGGAGCGGCGCGAGGGCGGCGCAAAGCTCGTGAGCGACATCGATCTCATCCCGCGCAAGAGGAAGCGGAACATGCTTTCGCGCTTTCTGGACAGTCCGCGCTCCCTGGCGAAGGGCAGCACGGGTTCGGGCAAGGCGGAACTGTCCGGCAAGAAAAAGTGACGTGCGCCTTGAGTGTCCGGGCCGGCGCTAGTGCGGACGAGCGACGGCTGACAGGAATTCCTGCGTATTCGACAGAATGGTGTCGCCCATGAAGCGAAGGGAATCGACGGATCGTCTGGCGGCATCCGCATCCCCATATCCGCACGCGTCTTCGATCAGGATCGGGACGATGCCGAGGTCGGCGGCGTGGCGGCAGGTCGGCTCTATGCCGATCTCCATCGCAATTCCGCAGATCGCCAATGCCGAAAGGCCGGCATCCCGCAGGGCAATTGCGAGCGGCGTTCCCTCGAAAGCCGACATTCCGAGCTTGTCGAATACGAAATCCTGCTCCTGCGGATGGAGTTCCGGAATGATCTGAACCGCTTCATTGTCCCTCAGGAACCAGGGTTCTACAGCCTCGGGGTCATCGGTGCGTTGCCATGCCATTGCCATGCGCGTCGCAAACAGCCCCATCCAAGGCTTGGGCAGGGAAAGATGGCGGCAGAAGGCAATTCTCATCCCGGCGCGTCGGGCGGCGGCGGCGATCTCAACGATGCGACGGCTCGTTTCGTCTGCGCCCGGAACCTGCCGGGCAATGCCGATCTGCATGTCGTAGACCAGCAATGCGGTTCGATGGGGAGAAAGCCAGTCTGCAAGTGCCGTGGGTATCGTCATCGGCGCGTTCCCTGACAATGGTGACCGCCCTTAAGTAGGGCATGGATGTCTATTTGAACAGCAATCCAGAGCTCGCACAGTTCAGATGCCGCAATCTGAAAAAAGAAAATGCTCTGACGATCTCAAAGCCATCAAGGTCTCTGCCGTCTGCACGGTTCAAAGACACAGCAGCTTTTGGCTCGCCTGCCTTTGATCGCAAAATGATCGCAAGGGTGCATTTCTGCCCGCCGCATATTGAACTATGGCAATCTATTCAGTACAAATTATTATTAACTGCTAATAATAAAGAATTCACCGA
The DNA here is from genome assembly GCF_000281145.1 of Rhizobium sp. CF142. NCBI lineage: Bacteria > Pseudomonadati > Pseudomonadota > Alphaproteobacteria > Hyphomicrobiales > Rhizobiaceae > Rhizobium > Rhizobium sp. CF142. The sequence continues at coordinate 59,179 of NZ_AJWE01000095.1, forward strand.
TTTACTCTATAAAAAGGGATAAGCGAAAGAGGGAGGGGCCTCTGTTTATTGTATCGGTATTGGATGAGGGCGAAGAGAGAAACTTCGTTGCCGTCGACTTACACATCAGCGACAACCAGATTCACATCGACGTTGGCGGCTGCGAGCACCATTTCAAACTCGCCGACCTGATCGACATTCTCTCGGTCGAACATCATCGCGCCCATGATATGGATGGGCGCGTACGCGCTTTTGCGCTGTGCCATTGACGGTGCTGGCGGTTTTATCGCCGCCCTTGCTAAAGCGTGTCGCGATCTCCAAGATTGGCCTGCCACGCTTTATCGCTTTGTTTTATGCATGTCGTTATCGCAAAACCGCTGCACCGTTTTGCGCGACATGCTCTAGAATTCACTCCTTATCCTCACGCTGATGGCATGGTCCTGCCTTCCGCTGCCGACAGCCGCCCGGTATTCCATGCCGAACGCCCAGTTGTTCAGCAACGCGGCATCGAGCGAGAGCCCGAGTGTCGAATAGTCATCCCCGGTTTCTTCCGCTTCGAGTTCGTAGGGGAACGTGCCGATGTCGGCATATCCCAGCCGCAGCCGGCTCGAGCTTGCGAAATCACGGGTATATTCCGCCCGCATGCCGGGTGTCAGCGTTCCCCAGTCCATCAGGACGGTATAATTCAGGCGAAGGCCGATAACGCCCGCGGCCGTATCGACAGTCTGATCGCCATAGGTCAGGCCGTAGATGCCCCCGCCGTTCTCGGTGAACCCGTCGAGCCAAGACCTGGACAGGTCGAACCGGCCGTATGGAGAGATCAGCCATTTCTTGTCCCGGAATTCGTAGGCGGCGGTGAGGGAGCCGAAGATCTGCCGCCCATCCCTGTTTCCGGCAGCGAAATCCCCGGTAGAGGCGATGTAACGGCTTGAATCGAAATCGAGCCGCCCTGCGCCTATCAGGCCGTCGAGGAACAGGTTGTCAGCTGCCTTGAAGGAGCCGTAGATCGCCGCGCTGTAGGCTGCGCCGCGGCTTTCCGTGCCGCTATCGCCGACATCGCTCCTGTCGTGGCCATATCCCAGCCCGAAGCCGCCGACGAAGCGATCGGAAAACCGGTAATCCACGCCGGCGCTCACTCCGACCGTGGTCGATCCGATGTCCAGGCCGCTGTTGCCCGTATCTGCGAAATCGACGAACCCGCCGGACCAGATCGCAAACGGTCCGAGATCCGGCCCTTGGAGCTCCGGGGTTGAGTCGTTGCCTTGCCGGCCGGATACGGAGGGGGCGGTGAGGTCTGGCTCGCTGCCGCCTGGCCAGCCGAACTGGCGCTCGGCATTGACGATCCCGCCATTGGGGCCGCCATTGTCGGAGCGGCGAAGCCCAAGGCGGATATCAAGCGATCGGCGCTGGCGGTCGCCCTCGTCGTGCAGCTGCTCCAGGCGGTTGTTGAAGTTGCGCGTCTGATATTGGGCAAAATGCCTGGCGGCATCCACCTGCGCATTGAGAAGGCCCACCACATCGGGATCCTGAGTCGGATCGGGAAGGGCGGCAACGGCGAATGTGATCGTTGCCTGAACCGTGGTGCCGGAGGTGTTCGAGAGCGTATAACCAACCTGGGCCGACCCTGCGAATGAAGGGCTGGCTGCAAAGGTGAGCCGCTTTTGCGGTGCGTCGAGATACGCGCTTCCCGCTTCCGGGTTGGATAAAAAGGTGAATGCGGCTGTGGTGAAGGGTGCCCCGGTCGCGCCCGCCGTAAGATCGACTGTAACAGTCGTTCCCGCCATGACCTGGATGGTGCGGGAAGTGGCCGTCGGCCCCGGACCGGACCTTATGACGTCGACAAGGTAGGTGCGGGTCGCGCCATTCTGCGCCGTTACGAGAATGGATACCTGGTTTGACCCGACCGCCAGCGCAAGCGAGCTGCTTGCCGCCCCGGAAGCTACGAGGCTGCCGTTCACGGCGACGGTCGCCGTGGGGTCGGAAACCGTCGGCGTAAACGTAATGCTGGCAACCGCATTACCCAGTGCAAGCTGATAGGCCAGGATGCTCGGGCTGAAGCCAGGGGCGAGCGTTCCGGTGCCGGGAACCAGCGCAGCGAGATCGGCCGTCGCGGAGGCGGCACGTGTCACGGTGACATCGTAGGTCTTCACCGTTCCGTCCTGCGCGGTGACGACGACAGCAATCGGCGTCTGGCCCACAGCAAGGGGAATGGAACCGCTGGCGCTTCCGGAAGCGACCGGAGAACCGTTGACTGCGACAGTCGCGTTCGGCTCGGAGACGACAGGCGTCAGCGCGATCGCGGTGACATTGTTGGCCACCGAAATCGAATAGGTCTGCGTATTCGGATTGAAAGCCGGGCTAAGGCTCCCTTGACTGGGCTGCAGCTGCGACAGATCGGCGTTGGGTGAGAGGCCGGCAGTCCAGGGCGCTCCGGTCCCTGCCAGGTTGCCGTTGCCTCCGATGTTCTGGGCGGAACCTGCCGGGATATCGACACGAAGAGTGCCCAGGCCGGAAATAGTCTGGGCATCAACCTCATAGGTAATATTGTCAGAGGTTCGGAGGTTGGCCAGCGCGGCGTTGGCGGTTCCTGTCGTGGTCAAGACAATGTCCGCCAATGACAGGCCTGTCACGGCCTCGGAAAATACGATCTGGAACGTCACCTGCGTGGCGTTCGGCGGCGGATTGCCGACAACGGCGGTCACGACGGTCGGGCTCTGCGTATTGACGAAGACGCCGGCGGTGGAACCGACATTGTTGAGGCCGACGCCGGCCGCTTCACCTCCGGCGTTCCCGATGGTGCCGCCGTTCAGGCTGATCACGGCTCCGAGCTGCACGCCGTTCAGGTCCATGTCGCCGGCTTGGACCGCATATCTGAACATAAGCGAACTCGTCCCGCTTCCCGACAGGTAGAAAGCCGCACGCGTCGCGCTGCCGACCACCACGGAGATGTATGGTGTGCCGCCGACGATTACGTTCTCGCTGAATTGTGCGGCAAAGGTCAGGCTGTCTCCGACGCTGTAAAATCCATTCGCCGGGACCGAAACGGAGGTAACGACCGGGGCGGACTGGGCGGAAGACGTTGCCGCGCAGAACAGCACGGTCATCGAAAGAAGAATCAGGGAAAGCGGGCCAACCATGATGCGCCGCATGAACGTCCTGCCCGGAAGAGTCCGATCATGCCGGTTGCTCTCGCAGCTTTCCGGCGTCTCGAACAGCCGTCGAAAGGTTGGAGCCGGACGGCCAGGCAGGGAGAATGTCATGAAAAAACTCGCAGCGGTTTTAAAATATCGCACAGGAATGAGTTTCTTTACACGGAAGACGCGTCCACTGACTTGATAAAACTTGCGGTGGGGCTAAGGTGAAGCACCTTATCCAACTGTAGTCTTTGATATTTTCAATGAACGATGATTTCGAAAGTTCCGATCGGGAGCCGGCTTACGATCCGCCCCCGGCGGGTTACAATGCGTCTTCGTTCCGGAAGGCGCCGCCTCCGCGAATGCTTGACCATCCCCGCATTGCGCGCGCCGTGCGCATGATCGAGCGTACTCCCGCCGCGTCGACGACCTTGCAGGACATTTCGGCCCATCTCGGGCTCAGTCCGTTTCACTTCCAGCGGCAGTTCCAGGAGGTCATGGGAGAGTCGCCTAGCGCCTACATGCGCCGCACACGGCTCGACCGTGCGGCGATGAACCTGCAGATGAGCGGGCAGCCAATCACGCACATCGCGTTCAATGCCGGCTATGCCAGCCATGAGGCTTTCATCCGCGCTTTCCAAAGGCAATTCGGATTGACGCCTTCGGATTACCGTGTCGCGGCCCAGAAGGTGCTGCCGGCTCGGCCGAGACCGGAAAAGACGGACCTGGCGCGCGTGAAAGTCGGCCAGCGTCCGGAAATGAGGCTTCTGGCCATGCGGTTCTATGGATCCTATGCATTGGTCGAGGACAACTGGCGGAAATTTGCCGACTATCTGGAGCGGATCGGCTTTCCGCTTGAAGAAGCGCGGCCGGTCGGCATCACCCTCGACACGCCGCTGATCACGCCGGGGGAACTTGTCCGCTTCGACTGTGCTGTCGTGGATCAGGGTTTTCCCACTGACAATACCGCCCTGTCGCCGCTGCAGTTTCGGGCGGGCCGCTATGTTTCCATGAACCATTCAGGTTCTTACGCCGAGATCCTCCGGACCTACGAATTCGTCAGCGTCGATTGGCTCGCGGCATCCGGCGAAATGTTCCTGCCTGATGGCAACGGGGGATATGAATTCTACAATTCGCCCCCCTGGAACCATGTCGGCGCGATGCAGAACCTCGACATTGTCCTTCCTTTGGCAGGCTGAAACTGATCTGTCCTGAGCGGAGCTTCGCGCGGAGCCCCAGGTTCTGCCTCATCAGGTGGCGGCGGCGCGGCCATGCGGAATTGTTCCAGCGGCGGTTTGAGGCGGTCCAATATTCAAGCTTCTGATGTCGACAGCAGCGAATTCGCCTGGACGGCTGTCGGTGTTGGGGGACCTCAAACGTCCTATGTTCGACGAGGCGACATCTCGTCGATTGAAACGACAGTTGGAGATTGGAAACATGGCGCTCAAGCGGATGGACAATGTTGGAATCGTCGTCGAGGACCTTGGAGAGGCGATTGATTTCTTTCGCGAACTTGGCCTCGAGCTCGAAGGGCGGGCCATGGTCGAAGGAGAGTGGGCTGGACGTATCACCGGGCTCGGCGATCAGCATGTCGAGATTGCCATGATGCGCACGCCTGATGGCCATAGCCGGCTCGAGCTCTCCCGCTTCCTCAAGCCTGATGTCGTCGCAGATCACCGGAATGCCCCGGTCAACGCGCTCGGCTACCTCCGCGTCATGTTCGCCGTCGATGACATCGACGAGACGCTTGAGAGGCTGCGCACGCGCGGTGCGCAGCTCGTCGGCGAAGTCGTCCAGTATAGGGACGCGTATCGGCTCTGCTACATCCGTGGGCCTGAAGGCGTCCTCATCGGGCTCGCCCAGGAACTCGGCTGAGCGCATCCTTCACGGCTGGCTGGATCGCGGCCTGTCCGTTTCCCTGCGATCGGAAGGGACAGGCCGCTGTCGCAGGGCGCTATTTCAGCGGCAGAAACAATTCGACGACGACCTCATGGACCGGCACATTCGGAGGGAAGGAAAAATGCCGCTGGCAATAGATCGGGAAGTCGCGCGCCTCCTCGCCGCTGGCCGGAAGCCAGTCGCGATAAAGGTAGAGTGCGGCGGGCTCCAGATTGTGGGTATCGTTGATGACGCGGATGACCGCGCAGCGTCCGCCCGGGATCACGCCGGCTTTCATCACCTCATCATCCGCATCGATCGGTCGGTCGGTCCCGACACACAGGTCCATGCTGTAATCGGCGGGAATCGCGGGGGTTCTCGGCGATCGGAAGATGTTGAAGGTAGCGCTTGTCTCTGGTGACAGGCCGGCGGCTTTGCGCCAGGCGATGAACCGCTCAATGCTGGCGCCGAGGGTCGCCCGGTCGCCCCGGTGCTCCAGGATCGCCACCGGTGTCACCGGCACATCGCGGATCGTCACATCGTCTTCTTCATAGGTTATCTGCATGAGTTTGCTCCTTGCATTTTCGAGGGGCCTGAAGGCGGCAAACCACGGAGCCCAGTCGGGAGACTTCCTGAACGACGAAGGCGATTGCCCGAACCGTTGCCGAAAGGCGCGGGCGAAGGCATCAGGCGCACCGTAACCGGCGTCCATCGCTATGTCGGTGACGCTCTGGTCGTCCTTTGCGGCCAGCCGGTGTGAAGCGCGCTTCAAACGGGCGAGCTGGACATAGCGATGCACCGACAAGCCGAAGGTTGCCGAGAACTGCCGGTGAAAGTGAAACTTCGAGAAGGCTGCGACACTGCTCAGCGCGTCCAGGTCCAGATCGCCGTCCAGATGCCGGTCTATGTGATCCAGCACCCGCTGCATCCGGGCATGATAGTTCTGAAGCGCCGCCTTCATCGTTCCGTTCTCCGTGGCCGCGCCAACTAAGCGCAGCCAGACATGGCACGCTCGACCGATCTTGCGGTTTTGTCACGGGTCGCAGACCGTCGACAATGGCAAAAAGGGGGAGGCGGATCGTTGTTGACTGATGTCAAAGACTGCAGCGGATCAGATCGCTACCGTCGTGACATCCATTCACGGAGGGTAGCCATCATGGCCATTACGACAGTTCTGAGCATCCTCAAAAGCAACAGATACGAGCAGGATCTGAAAAGTGCTGCGAGCTTCTGCGCCACCTATGGAGCACATCTGACCGCGCTCGCTGTTTCCATCGGCGCGGCCCCGTCACTCAGCCAATACGATGCCATCTCCACCATCTGGCTGGATGAGAGGCAGCGGGAGATCGACGAACTTGCGACGACGGCTGCGAAGATCAAGGAGGTGCTTGCAGACAGCGACCTCTCGTTCGAGGTCCAAGATCTCTACACGGAATTTGCATGGGCCGACGAGGATATCGCCCAGCGCGCGCTCTATGCCGATGTCGTGCTCCTGGGATCTGACGCGGCCGAGGATGCCGACCTCAGAAAGCGGATCTTCGATGGTGCGCTTTTCCAGGCGCCGACGCCGATCCTGATCAACCGTGGGCAACAGGCCATCACCACGTCGCCGAGGGCTGTGGTGCTGGCATGGGATTCCAGCAACGAGGCAGCGCGGGCCGCCCGCCAGTCGCTCGATCTTCTGGAAAGAGCCGAGATCGTTCATGTGACGATGGTCGACCCGGTCGCGCGCATGCGCACCAACGGTGAAGAGCCGGGCGCCGACATAGCAGCCTTCCTTACCCGCCATGGCGTCAAGGTCCAGGTCGATCGCCTTTCGAGCGAAGGCAGGAATGCGGACGCGATCATCACCAGGCACGCGGTGGATATGGGCGCCGACCTGATCGTCATGGGCGCCTACAATCATCCGAGATGGCAGCAGAGCCTGTTCGGCGGCGTGACCCGCAGGATGATCGAGGATTGCCAGCTGCCCTTGTTCCTCGCCCACTGAGCCTCCCGCGCGGGAGACCAGAGAACCGATAAAGTTCGTCGCCGTCATCTGAGATCCCGATGGGTGCAGTTGACGGCGACATCGTCTGTTTCTGCCTGTTCCCCGGCAGGCTCAGACTCATTGACTGGAGCCGGACGATGACGGCGCGACGATACGGATCGGCGCCTTGTAGCCCATTTGTAGCCCTTGGAAATCTCTCGGATCCAAGGGAAGATCACCCCGCTCTAGCTTTAGAGGGGAGACGCTGATGGAAAACCACGAGCCGTTTTTACGCGAGGCGATTGCGCTCTCGAAATCCGCGGTGGAACAGGGAGACGAACCGTTCGGCTCCGTGCTGGTGAAGGACGGCAAAGTCATCCTGCGCGCCGAAAACAGCGTCTTCACCGGTCATGATATGACGAACCACGCCGAGATGAACCTGATCAAACTGGCGGCACGGCATTACGACACTGCATATCTTGCCGACTGCACGCTCTACACCAGCACGGAGCCGTGCGCGATGTGCTCCGGGGCGATTTATTGGTCGGGCATCGGGCGTATGGTGTTTGCTTGCTCGGAGGTGCGGCTTGGCGAAATCGCCGGGATCGGGTTGAACGTACCGAGCCGGGCGGTGCTGCAAACCGGTGCGCGCATCGTCACCGTCGATGGCCCGAACATCGAAGAGGAAGCCGCCGAAGTCCATAAGGCATTCTGGCCGAAGCATCTGGGCAAGGGCTAGAGTCTCGGTCCGGGACGCATTGATTGCCTAGCGCAGTGCCCTGAGCGCGTTCAGGATCACGGCCACATCGATTACTTCCTGGAGCATGGCCCCCGTGACCGGCGGCAGGAAGCCGGCGCCGGCAAAGATCATGGCGACGAGCGAGAGGCCGATGCCCGCGAAAATGCTCTGGACCGCGATGGCGCGGGAGCGTCTCGCTATTTCGATGGCCGAGGCGATCCTGCCCAGATCGTTGCGAATCAGGACGATGTCGGCGGCTTCCGCTGCAGCCGCAAGATTGGTGGCGCCAACGGCGATGCCGACATCGGCGGCTGCGAGTGCCGGAGCATCGTTGACGCCGTCGCCGACCATGAGAACCTTTCCGCCCCGGCGTTTACTCGCTGCGCGCTCCCTGGCGATGACCTCGACCTTCTCGACGGGAGACAATCGCGCCTCGACGGCATCCAGCGACAGCGAGCCGGCAATGGCGGCAGCGACGCTGCGCTCATCGCCGCTCGCAAGCACGATCCTGCCGAAACCCAGCTTGCGGAGCTTGGCCACAAGTTCGACGGCATCGCCGCGCAGGCGATCCTCGAAGCCGATCTCGCCCGCAAGCCGGCCATCAATGAAGACGCTTGCCTGCATTGTGCCTTTTTTCTCGGGGGCGCGCGGCGGCCTGCCCTCGGGCGTGAAATAGGTATCGCCGCCAACGCTCACTCCGATACCGTCGACAAGCCCGGAGATGCCGGCGCCCGGAAGTTCCGTCACCTCCACCGGGCGTGACAGGACCAATTGGCGTCTCTGCGCCTCCCTGACGATCGCGCGCCCGACGACATGCGAGGATGCCTGGTCCAGCGAGGCGGCAAGCCGCAAGATCCTGTCCGGTCCTTCCGGCCCGTCGATGGAGACGACCTCGGGATCGCCCGCCGTTAGCGTGCCGGTCTTGTCGAAGACCGCGACGGAGGCGTCGGCCAGGATCTCCAGCGGACCTGCGCCCTTCACCAGCACGCCCGCCTTTGCCGCCTTCGAGGTTCCGGCCGCAAGGGCGACGGGAACGGCGAGGATCAGCGGGCAGGGGGTTGCAACGACGAGAACCGCGACGATCCGCGCCATGTCACCGGACAGGATGGCGGCGCCGAGCGCTATTGCCAGCGTCAGGAGAAGAAAGGCGATCGCATATCGATCGGCCAGCCGCGCTATCCGCGCCTTGGAACGCTTCGATGCCTCGACCAGCTTGACGATGCCGGAATAGGTACTGTCCTCGGCGCGGCTTTCCACCCTGATCTCGATCGCGTCCCCGGCATTGGTGGCGCCGCTCGAAATCCTCTCGCCGCTGGAGACGATGACCGGAAAGGCTTCGCCGGTCAGGACGGACTGATCGATCGATGCATGGCCTGTCATCAGCGTGCCGTCGGCGGGGATGACGTCGCCTCTGCGGATCATCAGCATATCACCCACCGCAAGTTCCGGAATGGGGACTTCCTCGATACCATTCTGGCGCAGGCGAAGTGCCGTTCGCGGCACCTGCGCCAGCAGGGCCGTCATGCCTTCGTCGGCACGCCGATGCGCATAGGCTTCCAGAAACTGGCCGCCGGCATACATGAGGGCGACGATCGCTCCGGCAAGATATTCGCCGAACCAGAGGGTCGCGCCCATTGCGAGCGCAGCGATCAGGTCGAGACCGAGATCACCGTTTCTGAGCTTGGCAAAGATGTCGATCAACAGGAATGCGAGAGCAATGCAGGTGCTTGCCGCCAGCACGAACAGGCTTGCAGAACCGTAGCCCAGCAGGAACAGGACGAAGGCCGCCACCAGACCGATGAGAGATGCCAACGCCATGATCGTCGACCTTAAGCCAACGCTGGGCATCCATGCCGGCAATTCCGCGAAAATGCGAATTCGGGGGTAAGCCTTCGGCTCGTCCAGAACGCTCATGGTCGCATGCCTCCCATCTTCCTTTCGGGTGCGCAGCATCGATGCTCAGAACTCGTCGCCCGATACCCGTTATGCGCCAGGAATCTGGCACAATAGCAGGATTTTTCCTTGATCTCTCTCAAGCGCCGGAGGGGTCGGCGACCAAGGCCGAAGTGCTGTATCTGCGCTTGCCATGGAGCATGCGCCATAAAGAGCCGACCTAAACGATGTGTCGTATACGACCATCACTTGTCTATTAGCTTTTGCTGCGTTAAATTATGCAAGATTTAGTTGCATTCGTTGCGCCGGATGGATGGGTCAATGGATGCTGAAGCGATACCTTCGGATGACACCATGATCTGGAATCATCGCATCACACGCATCACTGTTGGCCTGGTGTTGCTGGCAATCATCGCTGTCGTCTCATTGCCGGCGATCACCGGGTTTACGAGCCTTGATGGCACCGTCAATGCGCGGTTCGCTGTTGTCAATGCTCCTATCGACGGCACGATTGCGGAAGAACCCCTCAAGGTCGGCAGCCCGGTCAGAGCGGGACAATCCCTCGCAGAAATCAGAAATACGCGCGTCAATCGCGCAATCCTCGCTTCGCTCGAGGCAGATCGCAACACGGCGCTCGACCGCGTCGCGGCACTTAAAAAGGAACGGGAGGAGCTTTCCGCGCTTCGCGAAGAATTATCTGCCAGACTGGAAGTCTACAAGCAGACGACCATTGCCAATCTCGAACGCGAAGTCGAAATCCTGCGGAAGAAAGTCGAGGTGTCGCAAGCGCAGGATCTGGTCGCGCAGGTCGACCTGAGCCGCCGGATGCAGCTCGAGTCAAAAGGCATACTTACGCAGAAGCTGGTTGAGGCCGCGCGCGCCGCGGGAGCTGCGACCGGCGGCGAAGTCGAAATCAGCAATCTAACTGTCGATCAATTGCAACAAAGGCTCAATGCGGTCCGCCAGGGTATCTTCGTCTTCGGTGACGGACAGAATGACGTGCCTTATTCGCGACAGCGCGAGGACGAGGTTGTCGTTCGCATCAATGACTTGAACTCACGCATAGCGGAGAATGAGACAAAAGCCACTGAAGTTCAAAAGCAGTTGGTCGAAGAGGCAAACCGTGTCGGCAACCTTGAATCCGCAACCGCGATGGCGCCGTTCGACGGCGTTGTCTGGAGCAGGAGTATCGTCGATGGTTCGAACGTCGTGCTGAACGACGAGCTGATGCGCCTCCTCGACTGTCGAGAGCTGTTTGTGGATATCCTTGTTCCCGAGGTCAATTATGACGAGATCTATCCTGGACTTGTCGCACAGGTGCGCTTGTTCGGCCGCAGCGATGTCTTCAAGGGCACGGTCATTTCCGTCAGAGGCAGTTCGGCTTCGGTCGAGACCGATTCCTTTGCCGCCAGTTTGCCGCCGTCGACACAGCGTAATGCCCGTATTCGGGTTCGCCTTGATCCATCCTTCATGAACGACGATTTTGCGAATTCCTGCCAAGTGGGGCGCACAGTGCAGGTACGGTTTTCCAAGCATGGCATCGACGTGTCCAACTGGGTCAAAAGCCTGTGGTTCAGTATCTTGTAGCGCTGCTTCCGACCTTTTTTGTTTTAGCCTTCTTTTTCCTGGGGCCGTTCAATTGGTCGCGTCATCACACCTGGACACGGGCGGTGACCTGCGCGTTTGTCGCAGCAGTCGAATTGCGATACATGGTCTGGCGCTTAACGGAGACAGTGCTTCCCTATCCCAACGACGGTGCGAATTTCTACTGGGTTTGGATACTCTTCGTCGTGGAGATTCTGGCGTGCGTCGAGGTCATCCTTTTTCTGGTATTGATGAGCCGCTACGTCGACCGGAGCGCAGAAGCGGACAGGCTGGCTCGCGTTTTCTTTGCGCGAGAGCAGAGTGAACTTCCGACTGTCGATGTTTTCATTCCCACCTACAATGAGCCGCACGACGTGCTCGAGCGAACCATCATCGGCGCTCTGTCGCTGGATTATCCTTCCGACAAATTGAATGTGTATGTGCTTGACGATCAACGCCGAGACTGGCTGAAGGCCTATTGCGACGAGAAGAACGCCATCCACGTCACTCGCGGCGACAACAGCCATGCCAAAGCAGGCAATATGAACAATGGGCTGAAGGTCAGCTCGGGCGAGTTTATTGCAGTCTTCGACGCCGATTTTGTTCCCTATCGACATTTCCTTCGCCGGACTCTGCCCTTCTTCAGCGATGAAAGCATCGGCATCGTCCAGACACCTCAACATTTCTTCAATGTCGATCCGGTGCAATCGAACCTGGGTTTGGAGAATATCTGGCCGGACGAGCAGCGTTTGTTCTTCGACGAGATCGCGCCCAGCAGAGACGCCTGGGACGTCAGTTTCTGCTGCGGCTCATGCTCGATTGCCCGCCGCAAGGCCGTTGACGCGATAGGAGGGTTTCCGACGGAGTCGATCACGGAAGACCTGCTGACAACTCTTTCAATGCTCAACAAGGGCTACAAGACCCGCTACCTGAACGAGCGGCTGTCGATGGGACTGGCTGCCGAAAACCTGACCGGTTATTTTGTGCAGCGCGAACGGTGGTGTCAGGGAGGAATTCAAACCCTTTACCTTTATAATGGCCCGCTGCGCGGCCCGGGATTGACGCTCTTTCAACGGATCATGTTCCTGCCAGCGTCATGGCTCGTGCAATATCTGGTCCGCTTCACGATATTGCTCGTTCCTATCGTCTATCTCTGGCTCGGCCTGATCCCGCTTTATTTCACTGACATAGCCGATTATGTGGCTCATCAGGTGCCGCTGCTGGCGGCGTATTTTCTGCTTATGCTGTGGATCACCCCGACGCGCTATCTGCCTGTGATTTCCAGTGCCGTCGGGACCTTTGCGACATTTCGCATGTTGCCAACCGTGGTCTCCAGCCTGGTGCGACCATTTGGCAAGCCGTTCAGGGTGACGCCAAAGGGCAGTGGCAACGAGTTGAACCAGTTCGACCGCTACAGCTTCGCCTGGATCGCAAGCATGATTACGGTCACCGTCCTTGGTCTGCTGGTCAACATCGTACCGGAAACGTCGCACGTACAAGGCCAGTTTTCACCGGTTGCGGCCTTGTGGTCAGGTATCAATATCGTCGTCCTGCTCATCGCGTCACTCATCTGCTTTGAGAAACCCCGGCGGCTGTTTCATGCGTTCAAGCTGGATGAACCCGCTGTAGTAGACGATGTCCCTGGCCAAATCGTAAGTTTGGCACTGGACAAGGCGGTCGTTGCAGTCCCCACCATGGCCCGATTTCAATCCAAATCCGTCGTGCTTAAACTGCCCGGCTTTGCTCCGTTCAAATCAGAGCTCAGACAGGTCACCCAACGACGCAGGAGCATAAGTCGCAGCGGTGACAAGCAATCTTACTACCTGCATCTGTATTTCGAACTCAGTGGATCTGCTCGCGACAATATGATTATGAAACTCTACACCGGTCGATATTCGCAGGACATTCGCGACATCGATAAGGTCGCGGTCTCTCTCAATCTTCTTCTGCGGTCGTTCGGGCGGACGCGCACGTTGTAGTCGACCGTCAAAGCGCGGATCGTCCGCGACCATGTGCCGGAAGCGGCCAACGGCCCACGGGCTTGCCACCGCGTCGCCAGCGTTGCCAATCGCAAAACATCCAGGCCCGCGAATGTGCTACATTGCGTCATCGCGTGCTTCTGTTGCGGGAGGGATCGAGAATGCAGCGCAAGCTGGCTACGATCATGGTCGGGGATTTCGTCGGCTCCACCACGGCAATGGAATCAGATGAGGAAGGCGCGATTGCCCGGATCGATACTGTGCTCGAGACCGTTCGCATGGTCGTCCAGCGCCATGACGGCCGTGTCTTCGGCACGGCGGGTGACGCGCTGCTTGCCGAGTTCGCCAGCCCTGTCAATGCGCTGAGGTCCGCCATCGAGGCGCGCGCCGAGATTGCCGCCCTTCCTGGAGCGAGCGGCGGCGATATGCGGTTCGGCCTCCATCTCGCTGATGTCGTCGTCGTAGGCTCGGACCTGCGCGGCGACGGGGTGAATATCGCCGCGCGCATCGAGGCATCCGCGCCACCTGGCGCAATCGAGGTTTCAGGGCTGCTTTACGACCAGGTCCGGCGGGTTTCGCCTTGCGGATTCGAGGATATCGGCGAACGGCGTCTAAAGGGGATTGTCGAGCCGATCCGGATCTACCGGGTCACCGAACTGGTGGACCGACATGTCTATCAGTTCGCTCCGACGCGATCCGCCCCCAGTGCCGCCCAATCTCCGCGGACCAACTCGATCGCGGTGGCGCGGTTCGATGTAGCGCCCGGCGCTGTTGCAGATCAATGTTTCCTGGCGGAGGGCATTACCGACGACCTGACGCTGGAACTCAGCCGCCTCAAGGGGTTGTTCGTCAGTTCCCGCTCGGCGGCCGCCGCGCTGACGACGAAAGACCCGGTCGAGATCGGCCGGCTTCTCGGCGTCGGCTACGTCATCAGCGGCTCGATCCGCCAGGTGGGCGAGGACCTGCGGGTCAATATCGCCCTGACCGAGACGGCAGAGGGTCTGGTCATCTGGTCGGATCGCATCAAGCGTCCGTTTCGCGAATTGCTCGATGTGCTGGACGAGATCATCGCCCGTGTCGCGGCAACCGTGTCCGGACGTATCGAGCAGTCGGAACTTGCGGCAGCGCGGTTGAAGCGCCCGGAGAATATGACGGCCTACGAGTATTACCTGCGCGGGCTGGATCATCACCGGCTGGTTGGCGTGGCGGATACTCACATACATGAAGCCATGGCCTGGTTCGAGCGGGCAATGACGGCCGACCCCGGTTTCGGCCGTCCCTTCGCAATGCATGTCTGCTCGTGGAGCAACCTGCCGAGCTTCGACATGGACAAGGCCGAACAGCAGGTCGCACACGCGCTCGCCCTCGACCCCTCCGACCCGGAAGCCCATCGCATCATGGGCGCGATCAAGATGAAATCAGGCGACTTCGTTTCGGCACGTTATCACCACATTCGTGCCCACGAACTCGCACCGAACGACGCCTATATTCTTGGCCGCAGCGCCGCCTTCTACGTCTATGCCGGGGAGGCTGAGCGCGCCCTCGACATGCTTGATCGCGCCGAGACGCTCGATCCCTTCCTGCCGGTCTGGATCACCGAAGAGCGGGTGGCGGCGCTTTACGCGCTCGGCCGTTTCGACGAGATGATGCGCGTCGCCCTGACGCTGCCCTTCCAGACCAGGCGCAAGTCGCTCTACCAGGTTGCCGCGAGCATGGCCTGCGGCGACACCGGAAAGGCGGAATTCCTGGTTCGGCAGGCGCTTTCCCTCGATCCGGCTCTGTCTGCGGTCTACATCCGGATGCAGGAAACCTATGCGGACGAGTCCGTCACGGAAACCCTCGTTGCGCGCAATTGCGATGCCGGCCTGCCGTTGACGCCACGGAAGGCCGCAGGCCGGAAGAAATCAATCTCGCTGAGATGATGATCCGGCCAGGCGGACATCCGGCGCGCGCAGCCGCCGCTTCCATGCCCTGAGCCGCCGCCCGCGAACATTCAATGCTCGACGGACATTCGTTCCGATGTTAATTTAGTATCGTCTAATGCGACGACTATTCGGTGTGTGAGGGGGAGCTGCCGAGATGACGATCGTTCGCAGTCTGCCTGCATGTACGGGTCTTATCGCTATCGGCTCAGCGCCCGCATTGGCTCGGCCGATCTCCCGTGGAGGGCGGCTTCTTCGGTCTGATTTCCTGTTTCACCTCGACATTGCTCAGCTTGCCGACGCGGGCTGCGCGGATCATGGAACGCAATCATCCTTCGGTCGGCCTCGGCGTCGTAGGTGATATCGCGATCGTCTGCGATTCCACCAGGGCGGCCAAAACTAGGGGGAACCAAAATGAAGCTATTGCTTGCGGTCACATCGAGCCTTCTGACACTTGCGGTCTCCTGTGCGAACGCACAACAAATCACCGGCACACCGGGTGCGCCGGATGCCACGACGACCCTCGACGGGCGCTACCTTCCCAATCCGCCGGCGCCGTTTGGCGGCGAGATCGGGCTGAGCGCAAGAGATTCTAAACCGTATTGGCCGCCTCAGGTGGTGCCCCCGAAGGGCGCGCCGAACGTGCTGCTGATCATCACCGATGACGCAGGCTATGGTGTCGCGGGCACGTTCGGGGGCGTCATACCGACGCCCGCTCTCGATCGTGTCGCGCAGGCGGGCCTGCGCTACACGCAGTTTCACTCGACCGCGCTTTGCTCGCCGACGCGTGCGGCGCTGATCACCGGGCGCAATCATCATTCGACCGGCTTCGGCGTGATTTCGGAGCAGGCGACCGGCTATCCGGGATATGACTCTGTTCTGGGTGTGGATAACGCAACGATCGGCAACATTATGAAAGAGAATGGCTATTCCACGTCATGGTTCGGCAAGAACCACAACACTCCGTCATTCCAGTACAGCAGTGCCGGTCCCTTCAACCAATGGCCGTCCGGCATGGGCTTCGACTATTTCTATGGCTTCATGGGAGGCGACACCAACCAATGGGAGCCCTATCTCTTTCAGGATCACACACAGATTTTCCCGTGGGTCGGAAAGCCCGGCTACAATCTGATCACCGACGAGGCCGACAACGCCATCAACTACATCAAGCAGCTGAACGCGGCCGCGCCTGACAAGCCGTTCTTCGTCTACTACGCGCCGGGTGCAACACATGCACCACATCACCCGACCCCGGAATGGATCGAAAAGTTCAAGGGCAAGTTCGACATGGGCTGGAACGCCATGCGCGACCAGATCTTTGCGAACCAGAAGCGCCTCGGTGTCATCCCTGAGAACGCACAGCTGACCGCGTGGCCGGACGACTTGCCGAAATGGGACACGCTCGACGCCGACAGCAAGAAGCTGTTTGCTCGTCAGGCGGAGGTGTTCGCAGCTTACGTTGCCTAT
This sequence comes from Rhizobium sp. CF142, assembly GCF_000281145.1. NCBI lineage: Bacteria > Pseudomonadati > Pseudomonadota > Alphaproteobacteria > Hyphomicrobiales > Rhizobiaceae > Rhizobium > Rhizobium sp. CF142. The sequence continues at coordinate 75,723 of NZ_AJWE01000095.1, forward strand.
TCCGACCATGAGATCGGCCGGGTGATTCAGGCGGTGGACGACATCGGCAAGCTGGACAACACGCTCGTCATCTATATCGAGGGCGACAACGGCACGAGCGCGGAAGGGAGCACGCTCGGCACCCCGAGCGAAGTGATCACCATCGAGGGCCTGCAGATCCCCGTTGCCGATCAGCTGAAATTCTATGATGCCTGGGGTTCCGACCGGACCTATCCGCATATGTCGGTGGCCTGGTCATGGGCTTTCGACACGCCGTTCAAATGGACCAAGCAGGTGGCTTCGCACTTCGGAGGCACGCGGCAAGGCATGGCAATGGCATGGCCCGCCCGGATCAAGGACGCCGGCGGCACCCGCAGCCAGTTCCATCATATAATCGACATCGTGCCGACGATCCTGGAAGCCACAGAGATCCCGGCACCCGCCATGGTCAACGGCGTGGCGCAGAAGCCGATCGAAGGGGTCAGCATGGCTTATAGCTGGGACAAGGCCAACGCCGATGCACCATCGACGCGCCACACCCAGTATTTCGAGATGTTCGGCAATCGCGGCATCTACCACGACGGTTGGTATGCATGCACCACACCGCCCGCACCGCCCTGGCTGATGGGCACGGCGCCGATGCCGGAAGTCGTCAACGGCTACAAATGGGAGCTCTACAATCTCAACGAGGACTACTCGCAGGCCAACAACCTCGCTCAGAGCAATCCCGACAAGCTGCGTGAGATGCAGGAATTGTTCCTGCTGGAAGCTGCGAAATACAATGTGTTTCCGCTCGACAACTCGATCCTGGAGCGTCTCCTGACACCTCGGCCGAGCGCAACCGCGGGACGGAAGGTGTTCACCTATTCAGGCGTCGTTTCCGGTGTACCTGGCGGCAACGCCCCCAATATCGTCAACAAGTCCTATACGATCACCGCCGATGTCGAGATTCCAACGAACGGCACGGACGGCATGCTTGTCACGACCGGCGGTCGGTTCGGCGGATACGGCCTCTACATCCTCAAGGACAAGCCGGTGTTCCTCTACAATTTCGTCGATATAGAGCGCTTCCGCTGGGAGGGGGCTGACGCATTGGCCCCCGGAAAGCACACGATCGAGTTCGACTTTACGTCGGACAGCCACAACATGGGCAGTGGCGGAACGGGCATTCTCAAGGTGGACGGCAAGGAGGTCGCCAGCCAGAAAATCCCGCATACGATCCCGGCGCTGATGCCATGGGACGAGACATTCGATGTCGGCATGGATACCCGCACCGGCGTCGAGGACAACGACTACCAGGTACCCTTCGCCTTCACCGGGACGATCGACAAGCTGACGGTGCAATTGAACTGATGGAACCACGAACTGCCGCCGATATCTTGGGGGCAGTTCGTCAACCAGCGGCGCGCGACGCCCAGTGCAAGCGCCCCGCTTGAGTGCTTCTACGCCTTGAGTCTGGCGACCTGCGGGCCGACGATCGCGGCAAACAGGCTGGGGTCGCCGAGCGCGCGGGCGGAGAGCATGGCGCCGTGGACGCACGCCATCAGGATCTGGGCTTCCTGCTCGGGCGTTCCCGAGAGCCGGAAGAGCCTCTGCTCGGCGCCGGTCTTCAGCACCGATGCCAGCCAGGCGGCAAGATTCTCGAAATGCCGGCGCACATGGGTTGCCACCGGCGCCGGCAGCATCTGTATTTCGGCCGCCAGCATGGCGCAGACGCAGAAGGGCTCCGTGGCATCGAGAATGCATTTCTGCCAGTAGTTCAGATAGGCCTGCAGCTGATCGACGGGGCCGGGGACATGCTCGCGCAGCGATCTCAGGCCGGATTCGGCACGTTGCGTATAGCGATCGACCAGCACCTGCACGAGTTCAGCCTTCGTTGGGAAATGGTGGTGGATGCTCGCCTTGCGGATGCCGACCGCCTCGGAAATATCGGCATAGCTGAAGCCGTTATAGCCTCCCGCCACGACGAGGGACTGCGCTATATCGAGGATTTTTTCCGAGGTGGTCTGTTCCATGCAGCTTGCCTATCTGCTGGTAGGCAAGGCTGTCAAGCTCGCTCGGCGGGCCGGCTCACGAGCATGTGTTCCTGATGGCAGAGGGCGGCGACGTTTGGCGATTGACTCTCTAAATTTAACTACCTACTAGTAGGAAGACAAACAAGGAGCCTGTCATGCAGAACCAATCTTCCGCGCAATCGAGCTGGTTGCGATCCTATTATTTCGTCCGTGCGCTGTTCTCGATCGGCTGGATCATTGCCGCCATTCTCTCGGCCACTCAGTCGGGAAGCCAATCGGCGCTCGCCTCCGTGTTGCTCGTCATCTATCCGGCCTGGGACGCGGCGGCGAACCTCGTGGACGCCCGCTCGAACGGCGGGCTGAAGGCGAACCCCGCCCAGACATTCAACGTCGCCGTCAGCACGGTTACCACGCTTGCCGTTATCATCGCCGTCCTGAACAGTACCTATGCCGTACTCGCGGTCTTCGGCCTCTGGGCCATCCTTTCCGGCCTCCTGCAGCTTTCGGCCGGCGTGCGGCGCTGGCGCATCTACGGCGCGCAATGGGCGATGATCCTCAGCGGCGCGCAATCGACACTCGCCGGCGGTTTCATGATTAGCCAGTCGTTTGGGACTACGCCGCCGAGCATTCTGGACATCGCGCCCTATGCCGGGTTTGGTGCCTTCTATTTCCTGCTGTCGGCTGTGTGGATGACGGTTGCTGCGTATCGCAAGGCGAGTGTGCAGGGGTGAGGGGCGCCAGCTTTTCAGCAGGTACGACCTTACGCTCTGTGCTCTCAGGGGCGCTCATGGAATAATGGGCTTCATGGCTGTGCCGAGGAACGTCTCGGCCGGCCATTTTCGCGTCATACAATTGTTCGGTCTGGTGGCGTCAGATTGCTTTTCGAGAACCCACTTGTACCAAGTCGCTTCGGCCGATGGGAAGTCTTCCAGTCGGTAGCGTACAAAGTCCTTTTCACCAATGCTGAGCAGGGCAAGAAAGACGGCCTGCCGATAATCCTCTAGAATAAGTGGGGGCCGTTTTGGCGCAAAGTTCTGCTTGAGAACATTACGCAGGGTGTCGTCCGCGGCACCAATGCGGCAAACGGCAAGGACAGGTGCGAATTTAAGGAAGTTATCAGGTTTCACCGCCCTTGCCATATCAGCATAGTAGGGCAGTGTGCCAAGGCCGGCATCGGCCGCCCGGATAAACAGACCGGGATCAGCTTCCAGCCATCGATCATTCTCCCTCACCATCCGGAAGATCCGGCCGGCAAACGGCGCGAATGCATCTTCGCTCAAAGCCGTTAGCGCGCTGCCGAGCTTCATGGCAACTGCGGTCGAATTGCGGTCATTCCTCCGCAAAAGGTTGTCCATTGCGGAGACGATCTTTTCAGCGTTGCCTGCCAGACGGTCCGGATCGGAAGCAACCACATATTGAAAATTGTGCGGAAGCGAGCCGGCCGCTCCCGAAGCAAGCCGATCGAGCGCAGCATAAGCATTTTCCTGCACCTGGCCTGCGATTCCGCGCGCCTCGTTTTCTGCGTGTGCGTTGGCGGCAAATCCTGCGAAGTGAGCTTTCTCATCCAAGCTATAGGCCGGGATCGACAGCAGAATAGAGATGGGATTATCCGATATATCGGCAGGGAGATTGTCGGGCTTTGTGTCGAGGTGATAAAAACTTGTGCGGAAACCGGCCGAGCATATCGGCTCTGACGAGAACGAAGTGTAGCCGCAGCCAAACACCGGAAGCGGCAATGATGCATAGCGTCGCGCAGTGGCGGTCCGGTATTCCGCAATCGTTTTTCCCCGAAACTCAATGCGGTATGAGCCTTCCGATATCAGGTCTTTCTGCTTCCAGATTTCCGGCTCCTCGGAGACGACGATCACGCGTTCTTTGGTCGGGCGTTCCGAGAAGCTAATTCTGCAAGGGCGGCTGCTATCCCAACCCTCGTAAAAAATGGTCATCTTGTTCAGGCGGAAGCCGGGGTCATCGACGATCGTATCGCAGACGGCCCGTGTCATAAGCCTGAAAGAAGCAAAGCCTGTGGTCTTTTCACCTTTTTCTTCGCTATAGGCGACGGGGACCTTGTGGCTATAGACGAAGGTGGCAGCGTTGCTCATGATCAGGTCTTGCGTCGCCGCATCGAATGTCATGACGCCGTGAGGATTGCTTGCTTTCAGCCCGGCTTCATATTCGGCAATCTGGCGACCCTGTTCAATGTATACGCCGTAGTAGGCGGAATAGGCGACGAGCGGGATAACGATGAAGGTTCGCGATGTGTGACCGATCAGCGCTTCGTAAGCCAGGCAGATCAGGAAGAGATTGAGCAGGAGTCCGCAGATGTAAGGACTGCCGATCAGCAGGAATGGCGCCCCCACATAGGGAAGCGCCTGAACGATCAGCAAAAGTGCCAGACTGCCGAGGATGCTCAGCGAAGCAAAAGGTATACGCAAAGGAAAAACCAGCCGTTGCAATTGGATGGGATGGTTATGCTTGAGAGTTTAATTTCCAGCTAAGATGCTATTTCAGATTGTATCTTCGCCCGAACGCTTCCTCGTATCCTCGCCCCATCCCCCGTTGGCAAATCGCCCCCGCAGCGGCTAGTCTGCCGCCACCCACCTTCGGCGGCGACTCCCACGGCCCGGCCAGCCACATCACGAGGATACCACCATGAGCACTATCGAAGCCGTCGCCGAAGAGGCCAAGGGTTGGCGCCGTCATATCCATCAGAATCCGGAGCTGCTCTTCGATCTGCCGGAGACGGCGGCGTTCGTGGCCGGCAAGCTTGCGGAATTCGGCTGCGAGAATGTCACGACCGGGCTTGCCAAGACCGGCGTCGTCGCCGTCATCGAGGGCACCAAAGGCCCCGGCAAGACGATCGCGCTGCGCTGCGACATGGATGCGCTGCCGATGTCGGAGCAGACCAATCTTCCCTATGCCTCGAAGAATGCCAACCGCATGCATGCCTGCGGCCATGACGGGCACACCGCCATGCTGCTTGCCACCGCCAAGTGCCTTGTCGAAAACCGGGATTTCTCCGGCAAGGTCGTGCTGATCTTCCAGCCGGCGGAGGAGGGCGGTGGCGGAGCGCGGGTGATGATCGAGGAAGGGTTGCTTGAAAGCTTCTGCATCGACGAGGTCTATGGCATGCATAACGAGCCGGGCCTGGAGATCGGTTCCTTTGCCACGCGCGCGGGCCCGTTCATGGCGGGTGCGGACCGTTTCGTCATCACCATCAATGGGAAGGGCGGGCATGCGGCAGCGCCGAACATGACGCGCGATCCGGTTCTCGTCAGCGCCCATATGGTCATCGCGCTGCAATCGATCGCCTCGCGCTTCACCGATCCCTTCGATCCGGTCGTCGTCTCCATCACCTTCTCGGAGGCCGGCAACGACAAGGCGCTAAACGTCATTCCCGCCACCGTGCGCCTCGGCGGCACGATCCGCACCATGCAGGTGGACACGAGGAAGGCCGTCGAGCAGCGGTTCCGCGACATCGTGCATGGCACGGCGAAGCTGTTTGAAACCGAGGCAGAGATCGACTGGCGGCCGGGCTATCCTGTCACGGTCAACGATGCCGGCAGGACGTCAGCCATCGTTGCGGCGGCTGCAAAGGTGGCCGGCGAGAGCCAGGTGGATGCGGCTTACGAGCCGTCGATTGGGGGCGGAGGATTTCTCCTATATGCTGGAAAAGCGGCCCGGCGCGATGATCCTGATCGGCAATGGGGATAGCGCGGGTCTGCATCACCCGGCCTATGATTTCAACGACAAGGCGATTGCGCATGGGGTGCGCTATTGGCTGTCGTTGGTTGGGCAGGAGCTTGGGGGACGGTAAAGGGTATCGGTGGGGAGGAGCGCAGTTTTATCCTCCCTCCTTCCTGTGCTTGTCACAGGAATCTAGCCACCGCGCGTCTGCGCGGTGAACGACACCTCCTTACTTCAAGCGAAAAAGTCTCTCCTGCCCAAGGACTTGGGCAGGCTGAATCCCTGTGACGAGCACAGGGATGAGGGGAGATTGGGGTGGGCTTGGTGCCCCAAGCGAGGTTTGTGCTGTTCGGGCGTTTGCTTGGTGGTTTCGCAATCCGTGACGATTGCGGCGAGCGGCTGGTTCACCTCGTGGGCGATCGAGGTCGCAAGCCTGCCGAGCATGGACAGCCGCGCCGTATGCAGCGGGTCGACCTCGTGTTCGTGTGGCTGTCTCTTGCTTTATGACGAGTACAAATAGCAGAATATCGCCCCCTTCGCGGCGCAAGCCGTGTGGCTCTGCGCCGCCAAAGGGGGCCACGAATGCCGTTGTCGACGCCCCTCAGGCGAACAGGAAGTCGCCGGACTGCAGGACATAGGCTCCGTTGAGCGTGGCAACTCTAACGGCGCCGTCTCCTCCGGTGCCGTCGTCGTCCCAATAGAGCGTGCGGTCGGAGGTGTTGAAGTAGAACTGGGCGTCGGCGCCAATGGCGGTTTTGCCGACATGGAAATCCAGGGTGGCCGTGGTCATGCCCTGGAAATCGCTGGACTGGAACGCCAGGAAATCGTCCGCGCCAAAATCGTTGATGAAAGCGAAGTTCGATGCGCTGGGTGCGGCGAGGACGAAAGTATCAACGCCGCCGCCGCCGGCCAGGCCATCACTGCCGCCGCCGCTGACGAGCGTATTGGCTGCAGAATTGCCTGATATCTGGTTGTTGCCGCTATCGCCGATCCCGGTCACGGCGCCCGCCTGAAGGATCAGCGTTTCGGCTCCGGTTCCGGCGAGCGAATAGGTTTCGGCCGTGGAATAGATGATATCGTTCCAATCCCAGATGCCGTCACCGGTATCGTGGACGACGTCGTTGGCGCTGTCGACCTTGTATTTATCGTTTCCATCCCCGCCATCCATGGTGTCGTCGCCGGTACCGCCCGCGAGTATATCGTCGCCGGAGCCGCCATACAGCTTGTCGTTGTCGGCGCCGCCATCGAGATAATCGTTGCCATCGAGACCGGAAAGCGTATCGCTTCCGGCAGCGCCGCCGAGCGTATTGTTGCCGCTATTGCCCGTGATGACGTTAGCGAGCGCGTTTCCGCTCGCATACAGGTTACCCTCCGCGACAAAGGCGAGGTTCTCGACATTGGCCCCCAGCGAATAGCTCACCTGGACGAGGATCGTATCGGTACCCTGTCCTGCCAGCTCCACGACCCTGTCGGCCGAGGTATCGACAATGTAGGTATCGTCACCCAGGCCGCCCGTCATCCGGTCGTGGCCGTATCCTCCGTCCAGATGGTCATTGCCCGCAAGGCCCGTCAGCGTGTCGTTGCCGGAGCTTGCATATATGGCGTCGTCTCCGGCCGTGCCGACCAGGTTCTTGTCTGGGTAGGTGCCGTAGATGCGGTTGCTCGGAAGCTCCACCGCATGGGCGTCGGTATCGAAGCGGACCTGAAAGATGCCGGAATCATATCCCTGGACATCGGTATAATCACTGTCGGACGCCCAGCTGACGACCCAGCCGCCGTCATCGAGCGCCGCCACCTGGGGTATATCCTTGTAGGTATGGGTCAGCGTGTTGATGAGCGCCTCATCGCCGTTTTTCGTCCCGTCGGCGTTAAACGCCTGCTGGTAGACGTGGTAAAAGGTCTCGCTGCTGCCGATCACCATCCAGGTTACCACCCAGCCGCCGTCGGAAAGAGCCGTCACCTTCTGGTTCCCTGGATATGTCCCGTCGGTATCGACCTGGGTCTCGCCGCCTTGCGGCGTTCCGTTGGCGTTGTAGGCCTGCTGCATGAGATGGGCATCGCCCGAAATCCAGATCACCACCCAGCCGCCGTCGTCCAATGCTGCGGATGCATGATAGGCCTCGTTGCCGTCCGTCGCGGTATTGACTCGTGTCTCCGTGCCGAACCGTGTTCCGTCGGCATTATAGGCCTGCTGATAGATCCCGCGGCTGGATCCATCCTGGCCGAGCGATTCCCAGATGACGACCCAGCCGCCATTGCGTGCCACCACGGATGGGCTGTCCTGATAGGAATTGGTGTAGGTATTGACGAGGGTTTCCCCGCCGTGCGGCGTGCCGTCGGCATTGTAAATCTGCTGGAATACGCCGGTTTCGGAACCGTCCTGCCCGGGCGATGACCAGGTGGCGACCCAGCCGCCGCCATCGAGTGGCGCCATCGAGCCCAACCACTGGTTTCCATCGGTGTGCGTGTTGACCCGGGTCTCTCCGGCGATCTTGGAGCCGTCGGCAGCGAAGGCCTGCTGGTAGATCCCATATCCGGAACCGTCCTGGCCTACAGACAGCCAGCTGACGACCCAGCCTCCGTCAGAAAGCCCCATGACCGACCGCGACCCCTGACCCGCGCCCTCATAGGTGTTGACCTGGGTCTCGCTGCCGCGCGGCGTACCATCAGCGTTGAATGCCTGCTGATAGACCCCGGGCGTGGAGATCCCCTGGTTTCCCCAGGTAATTACCCAGCCGCCATCGGCAAGGGGGGCGATGGCCGGCATCTCCTGATTGCCCTCGACGATGGTGTTGACGCGGGTTTCAGGACCGGAGGGGGAGCCTGTGGCGTCGAAGACCTGCTGGTAGACGCCGGTACCGCTGCCATCCTCCAGGGTGGAGGCCCATGTGATCACCCATCCGCCGCCCGGCAGCTGGGTGGTCACTGTACTGTACTGAGAATTGACCGTGAACGTGTTGACCTGAGATTCCACAAACGGCATTTACCTTCCTCCTCAGATAGACAGTACCGAGAGAACGAACGCGTTGCTGCAGACCCGATGCGTATTGCTACCATACCGTTCTTTTTTGACGATTGGCCGACAGTCCCGATATTCTTCGAAGAGAAGGGACATGCGTGCCGATTGATTGGCTGCGCCGAATAGCGGCGCTAGTCGGCTGATCGAAAGGAGCGCGCCACCGCCCTCACACCGCCTGAACACTCTTCACCACGCCCGTGCGGTCGATGACGCAGGTGAACTTGCGGCCCGAGGCGTCGAGATCGACGCTGAAGCCGCCGGCTTCGACCGGGCGCGAGCTCGTCGGCAGGACTTTCGCCCTGTCGAGACCGGCCTGTTTGGCGGCGGCGTCGGCGCAGAGCAGTTGCAGGTCGGCAGGAGCGGTCTCGACCGCCGTGCGCGACATCTGGTCGGGCGGCGGGGCCGACTGGCAGGCGGCAAGTGCCGATAGCGAAGAAAGGAACAGGGCCGGGAGCGGCCGGCTCTTCAAGAACATGCGCATGTTGGTTCCCCCGTTTCAGACGCCCTTATAGAGGGCCGCGCCCTGCATCAGGACGATGACCTTGGCGCCGACCTTTATCCGCGAGTGCAGATCGATAATGTCGTCATTGTTCATGCGAATGCAGCCCGAGGATACGTCGAGGCCGATCGACCAGGATTCCGGCGTGCCGTGGATGCGGTAGATCGTGTCGGCATCGCCGGCATAGAGATAGAGCGCGCGGGCTCCGAGCGGATTATCGGGGCCGCCCGGCTGGCCGGCCGCCCATTTGGCGGCATTGGGGTCGCGGGCCACCATCTCGGCGGGCGGGGTCCAGGTCGGCCATTCGGCGGTACGCCCCACGCGCACGATGCCGGCCCAGCCGAAGCCTTCGCGGCCAACCCCGATACCGTAGCGGATCGCCTGGCCGCCAGGCTGCACGAGATAGAGAAAATGCTGATTGCCGTCGATGATGATTGTGCCCGGCTCCTCTGCCGTGCGAAAGGTCACGACCTGCCGGCGGAAGGCATCCGGAACCTGCTTGTTGCGGGCGAAATATTTGCGTGCCGTGTTCTTGTCGTAGTCGACCCACTGCCGCGTCTTGGGATCGTAGATCTGCGTGCCGGCCGCAAGGGCGACATAGGCGGCGAGGCTAAGCGTCAGCGCGGCCAGCGCGGCTTTCTGCAATGTCCGGTTCATGGTTTTGCCCATCCCTGGATGCGGGCGGCATTCTCCGCCACCCATTTTTCCGCGTAATCGGCGGGCGGTGTTCGCTCCACCTGCAGCGCGTAGGTCATGGCAGTCACTTCCTCAGGCGTCAGATCGACCTTCTCCAGAAAGGCGGCGATATCGGCATGTTTGGCGCCGAAAGAGGTCGACCAGGCGATGTGGAATTCCGATGGCGGCCAGGCGACATCCGCTTTCGAATGTTCGATCCAGAGCGGATCGCTGCCGGGCGCGATCTTCCATCGTGCGGGATCGTAAGCCGGCTCTTCCAGCCGGGTGACCTTGTGCAGTTCGAAGACATTGTGCGGCGCGTAGCAAGCAAAGACCATCGGCCGGCCGGTGGCGACGGCTGCATCGACGGCGGCCATGCCGACATCCTCTTCCGCCTCCACCAGCGTGAGGTTCCTGGCGTAACCGTAGCTCAAGGCGCGCACCCGCTCGATGCTCGCCGAGGTCCAGGTTGCCGCGCCGATCCAGAGTTCGCCGCGGCCATCGCCATCGGTATCGAGCAGGGCGCCCTTTTCAGGGTCCGAGAGATCCTTGACGCTCTTGATGCCGGCCTTTTCAGCGTCCTCGGTGGCGCAGAGGCCCTGCCAGGCGGCAACGGCGCGTTTGGCCAGAACCACCGCCTTTTTCTCATCGACATATTTTTGGATTGCCGCATCGAGGTTCGGCCGCCAGACCTCCGGGTGGATATCGAGCTCGCCGGATTCCAGCCCCGAGAAGGCATTGAGCTCGCCCATCTCGCGTAGATCGGCCGTGAGGCCGAAGTTCTTGCCGATCGCGACCTTCAATATATTGGCCGTCGCCTGGCCGGACGGCCAGTTCGGCACGGCGATCACGAGATCGGCGGCCTGGACGCTGTGGGCGGAGCCGGATGCGATGAAGATGGATGCGGCAAGCATGGCTCCCGCATGAAAGCTGTGCCGTTGCGGATTCTCTTCCTGACGATGTCTCACAGAAATCCCTCCGTTTCCGCTCCCCAGCCGGTTGAAGTCCTAAACACATTACGCGCATGTCGGGGAAGTACGTTACCGTAAACTCCGGCGTAAATTCGTGCGGCGCGCAGGCCTGCCGGCAGCGTGTCCTGTTGATGCCGGGAGATTTTTTAACCTTGGCAGAAAACCCCTCCCCACAAGGGGGAGGGGCTTAACCTGCCGTGCCGGCTTTCCATGTCATCGATGTTTCGGAAGGAGTGAGATGGTGCCACGAGGAGCCCCTCCCACCTGTGGGAAGGGGTTGGGGAGGGGCTTAACCTGGTCGTTTGCCGCTCTACGGTTTCTCATTGACGAATGGAGACTTGCCCCGAATCCCCAATTAGGCTTTCGTGGCCGCGTTTCAGTAGGATACCGGCACGCCCATGTTTGTCTTCGCGAAGGTTTTCTGGCTCACGTCTCAACCCGTCACGATCGGCTTCCTGCTGATCGCTCTCAGCGTCATCCTGATGATCTTCCGTATTCGGCGGCTCGCCATCGCGGCCGGGCTCCTGTCGCTGGCGCTCATCTTCGTGAGCTTTTATACCACATCGGGTGCGCTGATCGTACAGGAGCTGGAGGATCGTTTTCCGCGGCCGGCCGCACCTGCCGATGTCGCCTGCATTGTCCTGCTCGGCGGCGGGATCGCAACGAAGGTCGATGGCGTGCGCGGCGGCTACAATCTGGATGACGCGGCTGATCGCTATATCGAAACGGTGCGGCTGGCCGGCGTCTATCCCAATGCCAAGGTCATCATGTCCGGCGGCGATGGCAGTCTCCTCGGCGGCTACGTCAAGGAAGCGGATATTATCCGCAGGATGTTCGACGATTTTCATATCGACCCGGCCCGTGTCGAATATGACGCGGAGTCGCGCGATACCTATGAGAACGCTATCAATACAAGGGCGATCCTGCAGCGGTCGAACCTTAACCACTGCCTGCTCGTGACATCGGGTTTCCACATGCCGCGGGCGGTGGCAATCTTCCGCAATCTCGGCATGGACGTCACGCCCTGGGTCACCGATTACCGTACGACGGGAGAGCAGGGCCTGACACTGTCGGCCGGCCATCCGATTGACAATGCCGACCTGTTGACGACGGGCCTACGGGAATGGATCGGGATCGTCGCCTATTATTTCGCTGGCCGCGTCTCGACCCTTTATCCGCAGTGAGCGCCGAGCGCTTGCGCCTCGCAAGCGCGTTGCACAGGGCTGTTCTATGGCCGCGCGAGAGGGTTCGCCTTCGCCGCCTCGCATTCCGGCAGCCGCACAGGTTTGGCGAGTTTCGCCAGCGCCTCGGGCTTGGCGCATGCCGGGAAGCCGGCTAACGGCATCGTCTCCATGAACCGGCTGCGTTCTATTGAGCTTAGGCCGGGTTCATTGATCATGCTCTCTACAGTCAGGTCCGGGTGCTGCTTGAGAGCTTCTCTGGCCGAAGCATTCGCCTCCTCGGTTCGACCGAGTGCCGCAAGCGAGCTGCTGCGCACCACCCAGGTCCACTTTTGGTAGCTGTCAGGCGTCATGCGCTCGAGCATCTTCACGGCGTCCTCGTATCGGCCCGCCATGAAATAGGCGGGTGAGAAGAAGTTGGACGTCCACATCGGATAGTTCGGGTCGAGCCGCTTTACCTGGTCGACCATTTGCGCGCCGCGTTCGGGTTCGCCGAAGCGTGCTGCATAGCCGGTATAGAAAGTCAGGATTTCGGACGAACCCGGCGCCAGGCGAAGGGCCGTGTCCAGCTCAGACTTAGCGCGGCCCATGTCGCCTTTGTTGGCAAGGCTCATGCCAAACACCGCATGTGCTTCGGCGTCGCTCGGATCAAGACGCACCGCGCGTTCGGCCACATCGTCGGCCGCCTTGCGGTTGCTCTCGGGATCGACGCCAAACAAACTCAATATTTCATGCGCATGGTAAAGTTCTACCCAGGCCCGTGCCAGCCCTGGGTCCAGCTCGATGGCGCGGCTGAGGAACGTGATGGCCTCCTCCTCATCGGCTTTGGTGAGCTTTTCAATCTTCTCGGACCCGAGCAGATAATAATCATAGGCATTCAGGTTTTCCGGCCGTTTCCGTTTGGCTGCGGCCCGCCCGGCCTCCTGAATCAGTCCCACGCCGCCGCCGAGGCGGTTGGCGACCTGCTCTGCGATTTCGGTCTGAACGGCGAACACGTCCTCGGCGGGCCGGTCCCAATTCTCCGACCAAAGATGGTGGCCGGTTTTTGCATCGATCAACTGTGCTGTGATCCGTACCCGGCCACTCTGCCGCTGGATCGAGCCTTCCAGCACAAAGCCGACATGGAGCGCAGTTGCGACCTGGCGGGCATCCACCGGCTTACCTTTAAAAACTTCCATCGAATTGCGCGCCACCACCTCGAATTCGGGAAACCGCGCGAGGTCGGTGATGATGTCCTCCGTCAGGCCATCGGCGAGACGCCCGCTCGCCTCGTCGCCGCCAAAATTGTCGAAGGGCAGCACCGCCACCGACGGCTTGCCGCTCAAAGGTTCGGGCTGCAGGAACCACCAGGCCGCGCCGCCCGCCAGAGCAAGCGCCACGATCGCCGCCACAGCCGTCCCGGCCCAGCGCGGTATCATTCCGCGAAGCGGGCGACGCGCCCGTTTGCCGTCGAGCCTCAGCCGATACATCCGCACCGGGCGGCTGATATTCTTGACCTGCTGCTCGCCGGCGAAATCGAGCGGCCAGTCGAGTTTGCCCTGGAGGTGATCGTATGCCGTACCCGACACCATCACGCCGCCCGGCTCGGCCAAATGTTCCAGCCGCGCGGCAACATTCACCCCATCCCCGTAGAGATCGCCATCCACCAAGGCGACATCGCCCAGATTGATGCCAACGCGGAATATGATGCGCTCAGGCTCCGGCAGGTTGGCGTTGCGCGCCGCTACGCTATTCTGAAACTCTGCGGCGCAGGCAACCGCGTCGACCACGCTGTCGAAGGCAACAAGCGTACCGTCGCCCATCAGCTTGATAACGGTGCCATGGCGCTCAGAAATGGCGGGATTGATCAGGTCGGCGCGGATGGCCTTCAGTCGCCTGATGGTGCCGGCCTCATCGGCCTCCATCGCCTTCGAGTAGCCTACCATATCCGCCGCCAGGATCGCGAGCAGCTTCCGGTCGAGTGCGGGGGTACTCATCATCGTTGCCCTGTATGAACATGCAACAGTGCCGGCAGTCTACACCCACCGAAGCACCGCAACCAGCACACCGCCAAAACGGCATCTCTGATTGTCGCGCGAAGCGGCCACGAACTCGCTTCGGCCGGTGGCATCTGCTCGCGAATTCAGCGCTTTTGCTTGCATTGGAACACAGTTATATGCTTGCGCTGACATGGCAGGCATCGGGCGCCAGGGAGTTCACTTGAGAATATTGATCATCAGCCGCAAGGCGGAGGAGGTTCGGCGGAGCTTCCAGATCCGGCAGCTGGCCGCGCTCGGCCTGTCCTTCGAATTTCTCGACGCATTCGAAGCTGCCGATCTCACGGCCGAGGAATGCCAGACGGCTGCCAGCAACTGGCCGAGCCCAACGCGGCGGCAGGACATCGGCTGCTTCCTGTCCCACCGCAAGGCCTGGCAGGCGGTGATCGCGCATGGCGCGAAGATGCTCATCCTGGAAGACGATGCGGTGCTGTCAGACGATATCGCTGCCGTTCTCGCCAATATCGAAGCCCGCAACGATGCGTGGAACAGCGTCTACGATCTCGAATTCGCGCCACGTCGCCATATCCTCAACCGCAAGCGCGCATGGCAGGACGAGGCCGGCCGTTTTGGCGCGACCCGCGTCTATCAGAACCGCGTGGGGCTGGCCGGTTATGTCATCGGCCCCGAGGCGGCAAAACGCATGCTTGCGGAAACCACCACCTATTCGCTGATCGATGCGCATTTCTGGCACCGCTCCTGGCTTGCCGCCTACCAGATCGAGCCGGCGCCGGTCATCCAGCAGCGGTTTCTGGAGGGTGAGGGCGAGAGCGCCGATTTCGTGCGCCCGGAAAAGGATCTGGTCTTCCTGCCGCTCAGCAAGGTGCGCAAGCAGTTGCGCCGGCTGGAGCTCGAAAGCATCAAGGCGAGGAATCTCATCGTCGGCCTGTTCGTAGGGCGGAAGCGGGATGTTCTCGTCGATCGCTCCAGGTTCAATGCGGGTGCGGTGAAATCCGCTTAGGTGGGGTTGCTGCTGGCGCTGGTGATTGAGTAAGGGCACACCGATTGATGCTGTGCCGTGTGGCACCCCCCTTGTAACTTGACGTCATCCGCCTGCAGCCTAGCTAGCGCTTGCGGTGACGGAGCCGAGCCCGCACCCCCCTTGGGTTTGAAAGCCCGAGGCAGAGCCAGGGATAGCTCCGTCGTTCCATCGAACCCGAACAGTCGCCGGGGCCGCTCGCGAAGGCGAAGCCCGCTTAGACAAGGATGGGATCGGATGGACGTTGTGGTTGGCATCGATGTTTCGAAGGAGCAATTGGATGTGCATGTGCTGCCGTCAGGCGAAAGCTTTGTCGTTGCCAATGATGATGAGGGGCTGGACGGGCTTGCTGCGAAGCTCACGGGCCTGAAGGCCGACATCGTCGCGCTGGAGGCGACGGGCGGATATGAGAAGCTCGCGGTGGCAGCCCTTTCGGGAGCCGGCCTTGCAGTGATTGTCATCAATCCGGCGCAGGTGCGCGCCTATGCCAATGCTCTAGGCAAGCGGGCCAAGACCGATCCGATCGATGCGGAAGTGATCGCCGCCTTCGTGGCTGCGACCAGGCCGGAGATCCGGCCGCTGCCCAATGAACAGAGCCAGGCGCTAGCAGCCCTTCTTGCCCGTCGCCGGCAGATCGTTGCAATGATCGTGGCCGAGGAACAGCGCACGCGCATGGCGCTTGCCAAAGAGGCGCAGAAGAGCATCAAGCGGCTGCTTGCCGCGCTCAGGCGCGAGCTCGACAGTCTCGATGCCGATCTCGACGACCATATCCGCAAGTCGCCTCTATGGCGGGTGCGCGAGGCGCTTTTGACCTCGGTGCCGGGTGTGGGACGGGTGACCGCCCGCACGTTGCTTGCCGAGATGCCGGAACTCGGCAGCCTCGACCGGCGGCAGGTCGCAGCCCTTGCCGGTCTTGCTCCATGGACGCGGCAATCGGGCAGATGGAAGGGCAAGAGCTTTATCGGCGGCGGCCGGACCGTGGTGCGCTCCACCCTGTTCATGGCCACGCTGGTGGCCTGCCGTCACAATCCGATGCTGAAAGCCTTCCGTGATCGCCTGGTGGCCTCAGGCAAGCCGAAGATCGTCGCAACCGTCGCTGCCATGCGCAAGCTGCTCACTATCCTCAACGCAATGATCCGGGACCAGAAAGCATGGCAAAACGCCCAAAACGCTTGACTTTCAAGACAGTCGCTCTG